>CAKZYM010000105.1 GCA_937884685.1 uncultured Calothrix sp. | reverse complement strand
GTGTCATTGCGAGCGACAGCGAAGCATTCACCCGAAGGGTGTGGATCATCTCAAAGCCTTGCGATGATCCGCAGCTTCGCTGAATGCTTCGTTTCACTTCGTTCCACTCGCAATGACAAATACACAATTAATTTTGCCTAAGTACTTATAAACCCGGTTTTTTTTGGAAAAACCGGGTTTTTGATGATTACAATTTTCAAAAATAATATTGTTTTATTTTTGTTACGACTAACTATATCGAGCTATAAGTTATAAGCTAGATTAAAAATTCTTGACCGATTACTCTAAAAAAATGACCGAAGTAACTGCTCCTCCAATCCAAAGTTCTACAAAACCAGACAAAGTAACAATTAACTACCAAGTTGGAATGTCCAATCCTCAAGCCCATCTGTTTGAGGTAACTTTACATTTAGAAGATTATTCATTATCTACTTTAGATTTAAAAATGCCCGTTTGGACTCCCGGTTCTTATTTAGTACGGGAATATGCTAAGCATTTGCAGGATTTCTCTGCTAATAGTAATGATAAAGCTTTAAGTTGGCGCAAAATTAGTAAAAATCATTGGCAAGTAGATACAAATGGCATTTCACAAGTAACAGTTAAATACCGTATTTTTGCAAACGAGTTAACCGTCCGCACAAATCATTTAGATGCAACTCACGGTTATTTTAATGGAGCAGCCATATTTTTCAGAATACCAGAATTTGATAAGCAACCAATTAACGTTACCATTCAAACACCAAATCCTAAATGGCATGTCACTACAACATTACCAGCAGTTGAAGCCAAAGAAAATACTTTTGTCGCTGAAGATTTTGATACTCTTGTAGACAGTCCCTTTGAAATTGGAACCCATCAAATATATGACTTCGAGGTACGCTCTTTACCCCATCAGTTAGCAATTTGGGGAAAAGGTAAAGTTGAAGTTGAACCGATGATTGAAGATATTAAGAGAATCATCGAAGTAGAAGCGGATATGTTTGACGGTTTACCTTATGAACGATACCTATTTTTGCTTCACTTGTCCGCTCAATCTTTCGGTGGATTGGAACATAAGAATTCTTGTTCGTTAATTTATCGTCGTTTTGGGTTTAATGACCGCGACAAATATGAACGTTTCATGCAGTTGGTAGCTCACGAATTTTTCCACCTATGGAACGTGAAGCGGATTCGACCCAAAGAATTAGAAGTTTTTGATTATGACCAAGAAAACTATACACCTTCTTTATGGTTCTGCGAGGGAACTACAAGTTACTACGATTTATTAATTCCTTTGAGAGCGGGAATTTATGATGTCAAAACATACTTGAATAATTTAAGTAAAGAAATAACCCGATATCAAACCACACCGGGACGTAAAGTACAACCAGTTTCTGAATCGAGTTTTGATGCTTGGATAAAACTTTATCGTCAAGATGCTAATAGCCCAAATTCTCAAATATCCTACTATTTGAAAGGGGAAATGATTACATTATTATTAGACTTGCTGATTCGTTCTCGTCATCAAAATCAGCGTTCTCTTGATGATGTGATGCTGAAATTGTGGCAAAAATTTGGTCAAGACGAAATAGGTTATACCGCAGAAGAATTAAAGCAAATTATCGAATCAGTAGCTGGAACAGATTTAACAGAATTCTTCCAACTTTATGTCCACGGTATAGAAGAATTACCTTTCAATGAATATCTTGAACCTTTCGGTTTAAAACTAGTTGCAGATAAAACTCGTGAGCCATTTTTAGGAATCAAAGTAGTTAGTAATAGCGGCAAAGAATCAATTAAATTTGTAGAATATGCTTCCCCCGCACAAATCGCTGGAATAGACGCAGGTGATGAATTATTAGCAATAGATGGAATTAAAGTAACCGCAAAACAATTAAGCGAAAGACTCAACGATTATCAACCGCAGGATGCTATTGAAGTCACCGTATTTCATCAAGATGAACTGCGTAATTATAGCGTTACTTTAGATGAACCCCGTGCGAATAAATATGAGGTCGTATCGGTTAAAAAACCTTCTGCTGCTCAGAAAGAGAATTTTGCCAACTTCTTAGTAGTTTAGTTTATGAGATTGTAGGTTAGGTTAGTTTAATTGAAAAAGTTGGTAGGTTGGGTTAGACACGAAGACTAATTATGAGAAGGTAACGATAATGTTGATTTATCGTGTCGTAACCCAACATCATAATTGTAGATAAATACAGCATATTTCATTTTCATGAGGTACATTCTAACGGGCAGGGATGCCCGTACCACAAGAGTTTTATAAAATTTTCTGTACCTCATTTAACTGCAAACTGCTGTATTACAAAATACCGATAAGTTAATGTTGGGTTACGGTTCAAATATAAATTATTCTTTGGTATTTATTATTTTTCGTGAACCTAACCCAACCTACAATATTTAATCAAATAAATAATTTCACAACACCAGTAATATTATCTCTACCATATCCTTTATCAACAGCATGCAAATAGACTTGATGAATCGCTTCTGAAATTGGAACTGTAGCTTTAATATCCGCAGCGGTTTGCATTACATAACGAAAATCTTTCTCCACCAAATCTATCGGAAACATTGCTTGATGATTATCTTTTAATATTAAGTTTGCTGCATTCTTTACTGCTGGACTCATAACCGGTAAGTCACTAATATATTGAATTGCTGTTTCTAATTTCAATCCATTTTTGGTTAACATCCCAATAATTTCAGAAAATGCAGCAATTTGAATTCCAAACATCGCATTAACAGCTAATTTCATAGCCATTCCCTCACCAATTTCTCCGACGTGATTAATTTTTCCACCACCAGCGGATAAAAGAATATTTTCTGCTTGCTTTAATATTTCAGCTTTTCCCCCTACTAAATAAACAAGATTCCCGCTATCTGCTTGAGGACGAGTACCAACCACGGGAGCATCAAGAAACCCAATTCCTTGACCTGTTATTTCTGCCGCTAATTCTTTTATCCAGTTAACAGTTAGTGTACTCGATTCAATTGCAATTGCACCTTCAACCATCCCCGATAATGCACCTGTTTCGGAATCGAGCCAAACTGCTTTTGATGCATTGATATCCGTAACCATACTAATAACGATATCGGCTGATTTTGCTGCAAGTTTTGGTGTAGTTGCGAGATTTGCACCTTTTGCAGCTAAAGGTTTTGTTGATTCGGGAGAACGGTTCCAAACTGTTACGGTATAACCTGCTTTTAACAGATTAACAGCCATACGAGAACCCATAGCACCAAGTCCGAGTACTGCGATTTTTTGGTTATTCATATTTTTGATATTGCGATTGGTTTATCGAATCGAATTAATAAAAATATAGTTACTGCGAAAAGAACAATAAATACCAATTTTTGAATTAAACTCATGTAAATCGCGCACGAATTATAAACCCACAATTCTTAAACCTTTGACCTCAACAATGGACTTATCGGTACTGCAAATTTTTATAGAAGTGATGCGACATGGTAGTTTTGCAGCGGTAGCAAGGGAAAGAAATATTGACCCATCTTCTGTATCTCGGACGGTTGCTGCTTTGGAATCGGAACTGGGTATCCGGTTGTTTCAACGGACAACTCGTAAGTTATCACCCACCGAAGCAGGGATGACTTATTTCGAGCGGATTGAACCACTCATCGAAGAAATGCAACAAGCAGCGGATATTGCAAAGGATATTTCTGGAAATCCCAAGGGAACAATCCGCGTTACTTGCTCGGTTTCCTTTGGAATCAAGTGTATTATCCCGCTATTACCTGAATTTCAAGCAAAATATCCAGAACTAACCATAGACTTACTACTTACAGATTCAGTTGTTGATTTATTAAATGAAAGAATTGATGTTGCAATTCGCTTAGGACAACCTACTGATTCGACTTTAATTATGCAAAAATTGATGGAAACTCGTTATTCAGTTTGTGCTAGTCCAGATTATTTACAGCAGTACGGACAACCACAAATTCCAAAGGATATCGAATCACATAATTGTTTGCTTTTTCCGTTAATCGGTTTTAAAACTAGATGGATTTTTAAGCATAAAACTGGAAATGTACAAGAAATTCCAGTTCGAGGAAACACAATTATTTCAAATGCTATAGCACTGCAACAATGTGCAATTTCAGGAATGGGTTTAACGCTGCTTCCTCATTGGTTAATTGATGAAGATATTAATACAGGTAAGCTGGTAAGACTATTTCCAGATTATCAAGTTACCGCGACAGATTTCAACACCGCAGCTTGGTTACTATATCCGAGTCGTGCTTATATTCCTCTTAAGGTAAGGGTATTTGTTGAGGAATTGAGAAAGCATCTTTTTTAATATTTGTAGTTTAAATTACATAACCTATAGTTAATTACTTTTGATTAAGCCTTAATTTTATAGAATAGAAATACCATAATGCGACTCATGTAATACAATTTTCCTGAAAACGACTTTAAATCAAGAATTTTATCTACTTGATTCCCAATCACCTTCTTAAACAAGACTCATAATCTTTATTTCGGTTGATTATATTTATTGAGTATTTTATAATACGGTAGTAAATATTCGGTTGACACTTAGTTAAAAAATCAGTATTTATTCTAGTGATTGGTCATACCACTCACCCGCTTAATCTCAGGGTATAAAGTATTTTTAAATACAACTATTGCGTCTTAGCTGGCTTCTCCCAAGGTTTGTATCTTTGTCCAGTAGAGTTACATGTCAAGATGATTAAGTGATAGCCTGTTAGCTGCTATATAAATATTTCATCTGGAAAGAAGCTTCCTATTATTTTGTCGTAACAAAATATGACATATAATGCAGAGCTTAATTTTGCGAATAATCAAAATTAAGATTAAGTGACTAGCTATTTAGTCAGTTATCAATTATTGCCTCACAACGCATCTTAGATAGTATTTATGGTGAATAACAAGAGTCAAAGCCCTGATAAAATTACAAATAATCCGAATCCTGATGAAATTACTACATTAAATATAAGCTTTCGTTTTAGCCTAAAGGCATCAGTAGTTGCGTTTCTTGTTGCAGCACCCTTCATATTTTTTTACTCTAGAACGAATAATAAGAATCGAGAAGCCTTGAGTTTTGCTGCTACAGCACTTACAACAAGTATTGCTGGGGTTAGTGCATTTTATGCTTTACAGAGTATTAAACAAAATACAGCCGCTCAACAATTATTTAGACTAGAACAAGAAAAAGCTCAGAAAGAAGCTAGGGATATAGAGGAAAAAGACAGAAAGATAGATAGAACATTTAAATATATTATGCGGTGGAATGACTTGCAGTATGCAAGAATTAAAAAATCCGTTGCTCAAACACATGATGAAATAACTAACGGTTTCTCTACTCCTTTAGAAAAAGAAGAAAAGCTGAAAAAATATTTGGAAGATAATCCTCAGAAAGAGCAAGATATTACAAATATTTTGAATTTTTTAGAAGCCATGTCTATATGTATAAAAAAAGAAATTGTCAATGAAGACTTGCTGTATGAATTTTATCGTTTCATAGTTATCAGATACTGGAAAATATTTGAACCTATTGTTATAAATAGACGAAAAAAAATGGATAATCCTAAGATTTATGAAGGGTTAGAGTTCTTGGCAAAAAAATGGAAATAGTATATTGATTATCAGTAAAGTCATACTTGGTGATTATTGGAAGCTGATGAGAAAACATCTCTACTTTTAATCCATTGAAACAGTCGATACAAGCTAATTTGTACAAGTATTTGTAGTTTAAAACACTAATGTAATTTTACAACACACAAAAAAGTTAGTATTTTCCGGAAGTACATATTTAACTCAGTACTTATAAGTATGTAAATCTATACAATGTCGTTTGTTACCCCTTTAATCAGTAGGGGAAATTTTATTTGAGCATGAGGGTGAGGTCTATCTACGTCTTATACATTACAAAAGGAAAGGTAGTATGAATCTATTACTCACATATCAATCTCAACAATTTTTCTCAGAAGTTTGCTTAAGTGGTGAAGGAGATACGGGATTTTAAGTTTTGAATCTACAGTTATGATGGGTTATGCAGTTATCCAGGCATAACCTTTCGTGCTAGATTTTCGTATTGTGGTAAAAAGTGAATTTTTAAGGTTATGGAAACACCAGTTAATTTTTGTATAGTCCAATCGTTTAACAGCATTCTAAATCAGAAGTAAATTTAAATTATTAGCTTGAGTGATTGATTGATAATAATATTTATCGAGTTAAACTAACTCAACTTGCAAAAACAAAACTTTTTTTCAGTTAATTATAAAATCAATATCATATATAGCCCGCTATTGCGGGCTTTTTAAATGCAATCTTATCGATGAGCAGATGAGGATAATTAATTATTTGCCATATTCAAAGCGAATTTAAATAAATCCATAAACTTTACATAAAGATAATCGAAAAATCATCAAAAATATATTTATTATCGTTAATGAGATTTATAAATTTGTTATAAATAATTGTAATCAGCATAACAAAAATTTATTAAAATTTCATGAGTTCAGAAATTATTCGTTTAGAAAAAGCGCAAATAAGTCAAGCCGCAGATACTCTTATAAATGCGTTTAGAACAGAAGCAGAAAATCAAGAACAACCACAAGAACAAGATTGGTTATCGCAGTTTCTTTCTCAAGAAATTGTTGTGTTTGGTGAAGAAAATTATCGTGAGACTTGGGAAGCTTGTTTGCGTTATTTTCAACCATTAAGACACGTGTATACAACTCCAAATATTCAAGGGGTTGCAGTTTGGATACCACCTTTAGGATATCCTTTAGATATATGGAGATGCTTGGAAGCAGGTTACTATTCGGGATTAAACTATAGCTTTCCTTTCTCTTTGTTAAATACTAACTATTACGATACAAGTATGAAACAGGCATGTTGGCGTTTATATCTTTTGGGAGTATCAAAAGATTACCAAAGACAAGGAATTGGAAGTGCATTAATTAAACCAATTTTAGAAAGAGCTTCTTGTGATGATTTACCTTGCTATTTATTTACCCAAACAGAAGAAGGAGTAAATTTTTATGAGAGTAATGGATTTGAAGTTATCAAAAAAATTGATATTCCAGTCACATTAGACAAAACAACGACATATTGGCATATGAAAAAAGAACCATAATTAATAATTCTTAGGTTGGATTAGACACAAAATCAATTTAATCACCAAAGAAAACTGTAATAATCGTTTCGTAACCCAACATCATGATTGTAGATTAATATCAAAAAATGCTGATAAGTTAATGTTGGGTTACGGTTCAAATATAAATTATCGGTTAGAATTGATATTTGTTTGTGAACCTAACCCAACCTACAATAATTTTTATTCTTTTTATCTTTTTCTATTTTTAATTTATTTCATTTTCACAAAGTATTAATTATTATAATTAGCCCGCAAATGCGGGCTTTGTAAATATATTCCAATCTATCAAGCGTATCTCTTCAAAACCCCCAGTTCTTGCTGCATTGGTAAAACATCTAAAGTATCGATTTGAGAACAGTATTTTAAATCATCATTGCAATCCAAACCTAATAAACGTTTTCCATGACTAGCATGTTTAAACATTTGGTATAAATCATCTTTCCATTTAGAATAAATTGCCATTGCTGCAATTACTTCATCGTTACCAGTAACATCATCTATGGATAACTTAGTTTTTTCCATTAGATGAAAAGCAATCGCACCAGCACAAGCAGTATCCTCTAAAGAATAACTACCTTGCCATCCCGAACCGACTATCCAAACATTTTCTGGCTGATTTTTAACTAAATATTCCACCACAGAAGTTAGATTGACAAACGCTCCAGTAATCACCGTTTGAACTGACTGGATTCTTTGTAAAGCACGAGTACCGTTAGTGGTACTGATAAACAAGCGCTTTCCTTTTACAACCTCCTGCTTGCAGTCAAGAGGAGAATTTCCTAAATCAAAATTAGGTACTTTTGCACCACCCCGTTCTCCAGCCCGTAAACGTTTCTCAGCAGGAAACTTTTCGCTAACTTCAACAAGTTTATCCAAATCGCTGAAAAATTGAACCGCTTCTCCACCGTGAGCTAAAACCGTTGCCATCGTTGTAGTTGCGCGTAACACATCAACTGCGATCGCACATTGTGGCATGTGTTGGGTCGGGGTTTCTTCCGGAGCATGATAAATAAATAATTTCACGCGCTTGATACACCTGCTTTTATATACTGCCGAGATTTTAATACGTGGTCGGTGTCAATGGGGAGATTGGGGACAAGGAGAGGGGGAGATGAGGAGATTTTCGCTGATAAGTGTTAACTGTTATTTACTCACTGTTCACTGCTAGCTGTTCGCTGTAGTCTGGAAAAAGAACAACTGCGAATAAAATATATTTATTTG
>CAKZYM010000104.1 GCA_937884685.1 uncultured Calothrix sp. | reverse complement strand
ATTGAATTTGATTATAAGTAGTGGCAACTTGCATTGATAAACGTCTCATCGAACTAATTTAAGTTTTGTGACATCGACAATCAAATGGTATTTTTTCTTATTTTTCTTAATTAAGATGATGCGTAAACTGAGCAGTATCAGCACTACTAAGTTACTGCTGTAATCACTCTACCGTGGACTGTCCAGATGTGGATAAACTCAACTTCAATAGGCTTATTAGAATGTTTGACCTGTCCAACGTAGCGACCTTTGACAATAACTTGTTCACCTGCTTCGATGAATTGTTCCGGCTTAGCTGACCAACTGGAAAAATGTGCAGTTAGCTCGGGGAAAAAGTTTTCAAATACAGTTTGTCGAGAAGAATAGATTTGTTGAGAAACCGGATATCCTGCTGAAACGCTCCAATGAATATCTTCAGCCAATAAATTTGCATCTGCTGTGCTGAACCATTTTTGCAAAACATAAGAATGCCAATCCCATAAATCCTCCATTACTATTTCTTTAAAACTATATCTGGTTGACTTATTCGTGCAATTTCGTATCTAAGCTCGAATCACAGTAATAGAACGTTGATTTTCTGTGACAACTACTTCTTTTGATAAATGTTTTTCTGCTTTACAATAATCAGCGGTGTTAAACCAGCGAGACATGGGGGTACTTGTGGATAGCAGACACTTTGAGTTTAGACGATTTTGGGGAAAGGAACTTCTTTAATCGAGGAGGCTGGGGATAGCTGATTTATTTTTCAAATATGCCTAAAAAGAAATTACTACTATCTAATGTTTTCATCGGTAGACTATCTGTTGAGGATAGAAATTTATTAGCAAGAAAAAATATTAATTTAGGTTGCGTATGTATATTTTTTCCGATTTTAGGAGTTTTAATCGGTACGTTAATTGCAGGGATAAAAGGTATTTATGCAATATTATTTTTTTCTCCTATCATAGTAGGTGGAATCTGGATTGTAATTTATCATTTTGGTCTTCTGCATGGTATATTTTTAGCTCCTAAAAATCAAAAAATGTGGGTTGCAAAATATAAAGGAGAAATAATAGGTTCTGTGGATGTACGTTGTAAAGAGCAATATTCGATTCTCGAAATTATCTGGGTTAAACCTGTATTTCAACGAATGGGAGTGGGCTCTGCTCTGATAAACGAAATTACTCAAGAATTAACCACGCCTTTATATGTACAAGCCGCTCCCGGAACTAAAAATTTCTACTGGAATCTTGGCTTTACAAAACTATCACGAAAACATCGAAAAAAATTGCCAATACGTTTTCAGCATATGCTTATCAATATGATTTTAGATATTCATAAAGTTTAGAAGATATTTCAAAAAACTAATAATTTGCTTAGTATCACTATTCCCAATCCCCAATCCCCAATTCCCCAATTTCAAATAATACCCAACACAAACTCACCTTCATTTACCGATTGATTCGCAGAAACATCAAACACAAATCCATCTTTATGGGCAAAAATATCTACTATCGTAGGTAATTTACCTTGTTTATTAAAACTCAGAATTTGATAAAGTTTTTCTCCTGCTTTTACTTCCGCTCCAAGTGCAATTCTTGATTGAATCATTCCACCAACGGTTGCATAATATTTTGTTGCTTGACTTTTAGTTTTAAAATTCATCTCGCTATTTAATTCTGGAATATTATCTAACTCAAAATATTGAGACAATATTCCTTTTTGCTTCAAATAATTTTTTATCCCTTCAACTCCTTTATTAACTGAATCGGGAATCATTTCCATCCCTCGACCAAGTTCCAGCGTCCAAGCTTCTACATTAAATTGTATTGTTCTACCCAATTGCTCAAAACATTCTTCCAACGCTAACCAAGGTTTAATAAAAGCTTCGTCAAAAGCATCTCCGTCATATTCATCTAATAAAATCCCAAAATCAAGCAAGAAATATTTAGCGCTTTCTTCTCGATTATTAAAATAGTATAGATAATTCAAACCTTGATTGGTTGAACTATGAATATCAATCAAGTAGTCTGCATCTAAACTTAAAGATTGTAATTTGTAGCGAAACTTTTCTGTATAAGGGATTCCAACACCGGAATTGACTTTATCTGAAACCTTGATAAATTGTTGTTTAATTGCGTTTAAAAAATTTGTTCTAATCTCTTCTACATTTAAATCAAGCTGAGATTTAGCAAATGATAATAACTGATTCTCTTCACTTTGATTACTTTGAGATATATCCTTCTCATAATCCCAAAAAATCCGATTCCAATCTTTTGCTTCATAAGCACAATGTCTACCAGAAGAAAAATGATGAGAGCGTTGATTAGTTCCCATTGGATTGCAAACCGGAAGCAGCCAAATTTCTCCAATTAAATCTGTATTATTCAAAGTCGTTAAAAATTCAATTAGCTGGTGAATCACAGCATTTCCAACAATTTCTGCTCCGTGAAGGTTCGATTGAATATAAACTTTTTTGCCAGGGTTTTGACCGATAAATTTATAAACTTGCAGCGATAAAACATCACCAGAAGCCATTTGACGCAAAGGAATTGTGGAAATAATAGGGAGCATTAATTACTAAAAATGATAAATTCTAACTTCCCAGATTATCTTCTTTTAGTACTCGTGTGCAGTAGCGCGGAAAAATTTATGATTATTTATTCTAAAAATTTTCTCATTCAACCATAAAATCAATAAAAGCTTGAATTCGTGGTGAAACTAACCTTTAATTCAGATTAATTGCGTTCAAAGGTATTTACAGCAATAAATTAATATCGAAACCCGTTCAAGAAAGATTGATTTTTGTCAAATCTCCGACAATAAAACAGTAAAAGTGATTACGACTCGATTACACGAGACGCTAATAGGAATTATTTAATTTTTCTCAAGCTACAGCAATAATTTGCTTCTCAGTAACTTGGCTCATATCAGCGTAAATAAAAGGTTTTATAACCACATCAGGTTCAATTTCAATCCAAACTCTAGCACCACAACCAAGTGGATTATTTGGACTATATATAATTCGACATTTCCCAGTGATTTCGACCTCGTGACAATAACCAGTCCGACTTCCCTGCTGAACTCTGACAACAGGCTCGTTTTCTTTGTTTTTTTTGTTGCTTCTAATCACATGTTGATTGACAGTGATATGAGTCAAGGCAGTTGAAATACGCTTTCTCCAAGTACCTTTCGGACCTCTATTTCCTGTAGTTATTTTGGGAATCCCATTAAATAAAGGAATCTTCCAAAATCCACTAACTTTTTCTGCTCCAACAATTCTGCCTTCCTTTAGTAAACGTCTGACTCGTTGAGTACAAATACTCAATAACCTTGCAGCTTCTGTTGTCCCAACCCTAACTGCTTTCCCTAAAACCATAGCGCTATAGTTTTTTTATATTTAAATTTTATTCCTGCACAAAAAATTATCTCATCATTCTGCTCAACTTTTGGTTATTGCCAAATTAATCAGCAGATATTCAAGGTCATCCTTTTCATGTAGATGATATTCAAACGTTTAATTAATCTCATCCAACAAGAACTTTGATTCTGACACTGTACTGAAGAACAACAAATTTCGGGATTATTATTAGCATCACCAAAAATCAGCCATAGAATACCCCATCTCCATCAACATCAACCGTAATAAAGGCATACTCAAACCAATCACATTACTGTGGCAACCTTCTATTTTTTCCACAAAAATCGAACCTTTTCCTTCCAATGCAAAAGCACCAGCACATTTAAGCGGTTCTTCAGTCGCAACATAAGCATCTATTTCTGCATCGCTTGCTTCAGCAAAATAAACTTTTGTCACCTGATGCTTAACTAAATTACGATTTTGCAAATTATCAACAAAAACATGCCCGGTAAAAAGTTCGCCATAATTACCCCGCATCATCAGCCATCTTTGACGAGCTTCTTCTTGAGTCGCGGGTTTACCATAAATTTCACCATTAATAGCCAAAATCGAATCGCAACCCATAACCAAAGCAGATTGAAAATGGGGTGCGACAGTTTCAGCCTTTCGTAAAGCCAAAGTTTCTACCAATTCTGCTGGATTTTCAATTTGAATCTGCGACTCATCAAAATCACTCGGACAAACAAAAGGTTGAATTCCGGCATTTTGCAACAAACGACGACGAGCAGTTGAAGCAGAAGCAAGCACAAAAGTTGGAGTACCCATATTTTCTAGGAGATAGGGAGATAGGGAGATAGGGAGATAGGGAGATAGGGAGATGGTAAGCCACTGCGTTGGGCAGGTTCCCCGACTTGTAGCAAGTGAAGCAGCGCGCAGA
>CAKZYM010000103.1 GCA_937884685.1 uncultured Calothrix sp. | reverse complement strand
GAAGAACTTTTAGATGCTTTACCAAGAGTTTGGACGCGCTCTTTATTGTATGTACTGGTGAGTTTTGCGGTTGTAGGTCTACCGATATCTATGGTTTCTAGGGTCGATGAGACCGGTACCGCTAAGGGAAGGGTTGAACCATTGGGTGCGACGCGAAAGCTCGATAGTATTGCAGGTGGAAAAGTTAAGGCTGTCAACGTCAAGGAAGGAGATGAGGTAAAAAAGGGACAAGTCTTGTTAAAGCTAGATTCTAAGGTTCTAGAATCGGAAATTGCTGAGGCTAAAGAGAAATTATCTGGATTGAAAAAACAACAGTCGCAACTTGAACTGTTAAAGAATCAATTAGAGTTAACGATTAATACCCAGCAGGAACAAAATAAATCTCAAGCTTTAGAAAAGCAAGCTCAGGTCAGTCAAGCACAAACGGACTTATATGGTAAGCAAAGTAATTACAAGCTGCAAAAGTTAGAAAAAAAAGCCCAGGTTGAGCGAGCAAAGCAGCAGATTGAAATATTTGAGAACGAACAACAATCCGCTCAAAATCGTTTGTTTATAGATTCAAAACAAGTAGAGCGCTTTAGTAAACTTCTCAAAGATGGTGCAGTTTCTGCTGCTCAAATCGATGGATTGAGAAAAGAAGAACAAGAAAGTAAGCGAATTTATGAAAAAGCTGCATCCGATATCAAGCAATCAAAGTTGAGTTTGGATGAAGAATTTAATAATTATCTAGCAACAATGAATCAGCTAGAGTCTGATATTGAGCAAGCTGCACTTCGTGTAGAGGAGGAAAAAAGAAGCTATCAGAGTTTGGTTAATGCTGGAAAACTTGCATTACTTAGGACTCAAGAGCAATTCAAAGATTTAGAAGGACAACTCGATTTATTAAAATCCCAAATTGCTCAAACTACTACTCAACTTAAATCTTTGGATATTCAATTGCAACACAGAACAGTGCGATCGCCGATTGATGGAATGATTTTTGAGTTACCTGTAACAAAGCCGGGACAAGTATTACAGTCTGGTCAAAGAATCGCTCGTATTGCACCAAAAGGTAAAGAAATGGTTATCAAAGCTC
Organism: uncultured Calothrix sp.; assembly: GCA_937884685.1. Classification (GTDB taxonomy): domain Bacteria; phylum Cyanobacteriota; class Cyanobacteriia; order Cyanobacteriales; family Nostocaceae; genus Rivularia. The sequence goes on along the minus strand of CAKZYM010000103.1, from coordinate 6,254 downwards.
AAATGCCAAGCTCAGAAACAGGTTTTCTGAAAGTGGGAATGCCAGTAAAAGTTAAATTCGATGCTTATCCATTCCAAGAATACGGAATCGCAAAAGGAAAGGTTAAATGGATATCCCCAGACTCTAAACAAGCGAACCAAGGAGGTGCAGAAATTTATGAACTAGAAATCTCTCTAGATAAACCTTATATCGAAAATGGCAATAAACGTATCAAATTAACAGCAGGTCAATCGGCGACTGCGGAAGTAATCGTTCGTCAGCGTCAAGTGATTGATTTACTTTTAGACCCGTTCAAGAAGTTGCAAAAAGGAGGATTGGAGCTTTGATGGGGAGTTAGGAGTTAGGAGTTAGGAGTTAGGAGTTAATAGTTATTAATTACCTATAACCGATTACTAATACCCCATACTCAATCCAAAATCTAAAATCCAAAATCTAAAATCCAAAATCCAAAATCTAAAATCCAAAATACTATGTCAAACAACTTGTCTATTTCAGCTACAGAGGTAATTCATAATCTAAAAATTACCTGCCAAATTCCTACTGTTGTAGAGATTATTGCCAAACAAAAAATTATCGCCGATTCTGCTAAAGAAGCAGGTATCGTTGTCGAGGATGAAGAATTACAGCAGGAAGGAGACAGACTAAGGTTTGCAAAAAAACTTGTTAAGGTTACGGAAACTTGGGCCTGGCTAAAAAAACATCATCTTACTCTTGATGATTTTGAAGAATTAGCTCATCAAAATGTACTTTCTCAAAAATTAGCTCACCATTTATTTGCGTCTAAGGTTGAGCCTTTGTTTTACCAAAATCAACTTGACTATGTGGCTGCTGTTACCTATGAAGTTATCCTCAATGATTGGGATTTAGCTTTAGAACTGTTTTTTGCAGTACAGGAATTAGAAGCAACTTTTCAAGAAATTGCTCGCGAATATATTTCAGACCCAGATTTACGTAGAAATGGTGGATTTATGGGTACTCAACGACGGACTGATTTGCGACCAGAAATTGCCGCTGCTGTATTTGCGGCTTCTCCCCCTGGAATTATTAAACCAGTCACTACTCCCAAAGGGGTACATCTAATTTGGGTTGAAGAAATTATTCAACCAAAACTAGACGAGCAGCTACACGAAAAAATAGTCATGCAGTTATTTGATAGCTGGTTAAAACAACAAACTGAACAGATACAAATCATCACTCAGTTAGATAGGTTTGCTGTGACTTCTACATCTGAAGAAGAAGCTTTAAAACAGGCATAAGTCTTTTTAGTAATTCATTTGTTGTTCCTGCTAGTCAATATTTATTGTCTACTAAACAGGAGTATTTCAAAACATTAAATCAATTTATCTAACTGTTTTTCAAAAGGAAATAAATTAAATTAAATATTCATTTTTTTCGCTTTCAACCTATACATTGAGAGCATAGATGCGGGGTAAGAATCTATTTCTTAATCCCTTATTGTGCTGCTTATATTTAATAAATAAAAACGTCTAAAAATTTTTTCAAAAAGTTAGCAAAAAGGGTTGACTTTTAATTTGAATATTGTAAATTAGTAAGTGTGAGGGGCAAAACAAAACCACTCACTAAATCACAGAAGAATTTATCAATTCCCAGGAGAATTTCATCATGTTAATCACTGAATTAAATAATCTAGAAACCGTAAAAGGTAATGAAGTTGTTGGTGGATTTCGCAAAAGAGATATAAAGGAAAGCTTACAGAGAGATGTAAAAACTAGCCTGAAGAACGACATTAAATCTAATGTAGATATAGTTGGTAACGCTGCTAATGCTCAAGCTGATGCTGATGCTTTAGGTCGCAACACCATTACCGACAGTTCTACCTCTACTACTGTTGTACAAGGCAAAGGTTCTTCTTCTACATCCATCTCTACCTCTGCTACAAGGGGCTTCAAAGGAAAATACTAGAACTGTAAAGTTCTAATCCTAGTTCTAGTATTTTGATAAGTTTTTATTGATAAGTACTAGAACTAGCATCTCAGGAGATAGTAAATATTTTTATTTATTACTTGTCTTGAGATAAGCAGCAATTTGTCGGCAAATCTGTACAGCTTTTATATCGCTGAAATTTTCAATTATATTGAATTATATTCAGCGATGTAAATAATAATAGTTTTGAGCTTAGTTATGAGCAAAATAAGAATTCGCGAACTAAGTTTTTGTGAAAAAAAAGATAGCGAAATTCATAATGTTGTAGGAGGTCTGGGGGCTTTCTTGACATATTATGATAATTTCGATTTTTCAGAAGAACAGCCTGACTATTACTATACTCCTGAAGAAGTAAACCATCCTCAAACAGCAATCACTAACTCAGTGCAAGAAACAGTTGTTAACGAGGATGGATATTACGGGCAAGCGATAGTCGTAAAAGGTAGAACAAATGGTAGAAAATTTGTTCGTTCTTCTGCAAGCGCTAGAGTCTAATACATTAATTAGTTCTAACGTTGCTTCCGTAAATATAGAGTCTATCTAATTTGAGGACTCTGGGACTTTTTTGAATTAACACATTTGGGAACCTTTTCAATTTGATAAGCTATTAAGTTAAACTTAATAGCTTTTTCTCGCTAATCAATAAAAAGTAATGGTGTTAGAAACATGGAACAAGAAGAAATTGTAGTTAAGAAGATAGTTTCTGATGATGGTGAAGTGATTGCTCAATCAACAAGCAAAGCTAAAGCTTCTGGAGATAATATCAGTCTTAGAGCAAGAGTTTCTTCTAGCTCAAGTAGAAATAGCTCTTCTAGCTCTAGCAGTTCAAGCAGTTCTTCTAGTTCTTCATAGGTAGAAATAATTAGAGTCGTTAAAGCTTGTATTTATCTTAAATAAGGAGCAATATATGTCTGAGAAAAACAAGAATCTAGATTCACATGCAGTACCGTTCTTCGCTCGTTATTTGGAAGGACAATATTGCGAAGATTTATCAGAAGAAGAAATGGATGAGGTCTATGGAGGATTATCTAAAGGAGACAAAATAAAAATAGACCCATCTCACCCGAAAGATATAGTCATGACTATGAAATATCCTTCCGACAATGAAGACAGTTCTCCTAAACATCCTCCTATTGGAATGACTAGAAAATATCCTTCTGATGCTGATGAGGCTATCACACACAAGTTTCCATCAGACGGTGATGATGAATCACCTCAACATTTAGATAGATGGTAAGCAAAGCTCAAAAATATGTTTCTAGGTTTGTCAAAAAATAAAGATTAAGCAGTATAAGGTTTAATTTTTTAGGAATCGTTATGCACCCATCTCGTGACATAGTTCTCTTAATCACTCACAGCGGTGATTTTTATACAGTAGACAGAGTGGCACAAGCCTTATCGAGACATGGTGCAAAACCATTTCGTTTAAATACTGATATGTTCCCTACATCAGTAGAGCTAGCGACACATCTAAGTAAATCGGGAAACAGACATTGGTTGAAGCATGACGAAGAATATTTAAATGTAGAGCAGGTAAGAGCAGTATGGATGCGGCGAATTTGGCAACCGCAATTAGCAACAAATTTAGCTCCACAATACCGTAGTGCTTGTATTCGAGAGTCTGTTACAACCTTGGATGGATTTTGGGATAGTCTTCGAGAAGCTCGCTGGGTAGATAGTTTACAACGGATAAATATCGCAGAAAATAAGCTGCGTCAGCTAAGGGTAGCCCAAGAAATAGGTTTGAGTATTCCTCGGACTCTTGTAACTAATGACCCTTCTGAGGCTAGGGAGTTTTTCTTAGGGCTTAAAGGAAAAGTAGTTGTTAAATTATTAACTCCTCTTTCTTATAGTATGAAAGGCTCCTCATTTTTTATGTATACGAGCAAAGTAAAAGAAGAAGATTTATTAGATGCAAAAACCCTAAGCTATTGTCCGATGATTTTTCAAGAACAAATACCTAAGCAGCGAGAATTAAGAATCGTATTTGTAGACGGTAACTTTTTTGTAGGAGCGCTCAATGCATCTCAATATGCAGCCTCAACAACTGACTGGAGATGTATTGATGATAAGAATTTAGGATGGGAAGCATTTCAGTTACCGGAGAAATTAGCGAGCAGAATAAATTTATTTATGAAAAAGTTTGGGCTGTTGTTTGGGGCTTTTGATTTTATTCAAACTCCTTCAGGAGAATACTTTTTTTTAGAAGTTAATCCTACAGGAGAGTGGGGAATGTTAGAAAGAGATTTGGAACTTCCTATTAGTAAAGCCATTGCCAATACACTGCTAAAAAAGTAAAATAATAGCTTTAAAGCAAAAAAATAATCAATCCTGCTCCTAAATTTTTAATAGTTACCTTTTACTTATTAATTCTTCTTCATGACCATTTTAATTATCACTCATAGTAAAGATAATGAAAGTATTCCTTTAGTAATGGCAGCTATTAAAGCTAGGGGAGAAAAAGTATTCCGTTTTGACACCGATAAATTTCCTACACAAACGCGGTTAGATATTGCTTATAGTAACGGTAGCAAAAATATTATTATTGATAACGAGCAACAAAAGCTAAATCTTAAAGAAGTATCGGCTGTATGGTATCGACGGATTGCGATTGGTGCGAGGATTCCTAATAGTATGGATAAACAACTTAGGCAAGCTTCGATTCAAGAATCTCGCACTACAATTACTGGAATGATTGCCAGTATCAAAGGATTTCATCTTGATAAAGTCGTCAATATTCGTCTCGCTGAAAATAAACAGCTACAATTACAAGTCGCTCAAGAAATAGGCTTAAATATTCCCCGCACCTTAACTACAAATAATCCAGAAGCAGTAAAGCAATTTGCTAAAGAATGCGAGCAGGGTATTGTGGCAAAAATGCTTTCTTCCTTCGCTATTTACGATAAACAAGGTCAGGAAAAAGTTGTTTTTACAAATCCGGTTAAATCAGAAGATATTAATAACCTTGATGGACTGAATCTATGTCCAATGACTTTTCAAGAAAAAATTCCTAAAGCATTGGAATTAAGGACAATTATTGTGGGAAAAACTGTGTTTACTGCTGCGGTTGATTCCCAAGCTTTACAAAAATCTCGTTACGATTGGAGACGGGAAGGAGTTGCTTTACTTGATGCTTGGGAAAATCACAACTTACCCAGAGATATTGAACAAAAGCTTCTGAAACTCATGGCTTACTTTGGCTTAAATTATGGAGCTATTGATATTATCTTAACACCAGATGGAGAGTATATATTTTTAGAGGTTAATCCAGTTGGAGAATTTTTCTGGTTGGAAAACTGTCCTGGATTAGAAATTTCTCAAGCAATTGCTGAATTACTTGTAAGTAGTTCGCATAAAGCTAAATCATTATTATTGCAAACAAAATTTATTAATGCAGTCAATTAAAATATGTCATTTTTTTAATAAAGAAAATGAAATCCCTTGTCTATTCAGATGAATAACAAGGGATTTTTTATATTTATTGCTTGAGAACACTTTTTAGTTTAATAATTATTTGAGAACACTTTTCAATTTTATTTTGGATATTGAGAAATTTTCTAACACTTCCTATTTAACCAATTCCAAAAAATTGAGAATTACTTCTATCAGAAGACCGGGAAGTATTATTTCCATCTTTTGCTATGGATAAAGCTTTTCCAGAAGCACGTGAAGATGAAACTAAACCATCTTCACGAACAGATGTTGAAGTTTTGGTGATAGTCTTAGTTGTTTTTCCCAAAGCTCCTGCTTCAGCACCAGCCTGAGCTGTTCCAGACCCTGCCTTACTATTAGCGTTGGCTGTAGTTTTAACTCCTCCCATAATGAAAGTTGAGGAATCTACTAATTCTATAATTCCTAAATCTTGAATCACCATGTTTCATTCTCCTACATCTACTTTTCTAAAAGCATTGCAATTTTTGAAAATATATCTTAGTCAGGCAAAAACATTCCTACATTAAATTGATTTATTTTATAAATCTAGTATTAACAGAGGAAATTGCTGATTGGAACTGCCTGTAAAAATATATCTTTAATCAACTGCTATACTTTCGTTCATGTGCTGCAATTTACATTACAACTTTCGTGTAATTATAACATATTGGCTAACACAAAATTATAATTTAAATCTATTTTATGTACTTGTAAAAAACATATTTATTGATTTTTAGAATAATTAGTACAAATAAGCATTTAGGTAATATAAAAATTAATCAATGGTCAAATATAGATGCGAAAATCATAGTAAGAAGTATGTTTTGTAAATAGTAACTATAATTTAAACCAATTCAACCAGCCTTCCCAATTTTGCA
>CAKZYM010000102.1 GCA_937884685.1 uncultured Calothrix sp. | reverse complement strand
CAGTATATATGCTCCTGTAGACTTTAGCTTTTTAAGTGCTAAAGTTTTTTAATTGCAGTCATTTTGCGATATATAACAGCAAATATAGCTATAAATAACTAAAAATATCAAATAATTAGGTTTTACATGCTCAGACTCATTATTACAGCATATAATTATTTTATATAGCGGATTACTAAAATTATAGCACTAACATAGGAGATACATGTATAAATACTCACTTGACATTATATTTATTACTCGTATACTAATATTTGTAATTAAAAATGCTCGTCTATATAAATGTTTCTACTGAAGCGGTGCTATTTTCTGTAACCAGATGTAAATCTTATACTTGTTACATCCAAGCTACGTACAAAATAATCCAATATTGCAGGGAATCTACTTTTTAAATTTCGTTTAGTATCAACAAATATGCTAATTCGATTTTCCGGATTACTATATTTGTGAACAGGATAATAGTCTGGTTCGCAATACATGATAGCGAAGCTTAATAGTAAGTGTGTTCTAAACAAAACTGTATAACTCTTCTTTTAAGTGTTTTATCACTTTGGGTGAGCAATATTTAATAAGTGTTGCTTACTAATTTTTATGATCCTTCTTTGTTTCACCTCTATCGAGAAAATATTTATATTTGATGAAAATAGCATCCTTCTATTTAACTGAAAGGTATGCAATTAAATCGATGTCCAATTTTATTGTTCCTATCATTTGACTTTGGCTTAATCAGTAATCTATTTTATCTGTCAATTATTGCGAATCATAATTGTCAATTTAGGGTTAAAAAACCCTCTAATTTGTAATGCTAATTTTCATTCCATAAATAGTTGGAATGAAACAGACGTGGTGATGATACTAAAAAATGTTGATATCTTTTATTCTACAATTTTTTAGTAGTTTCACCAAAGTGGTTTAATAACCGTCAAATATGAGTTTTACCTGTTAGGATAAACTACTATTTTTTATATTTAATACGTTCCCTATGTCATCACAAAAAATCAGCATCTACATGAATAACCAATCATATATCTACCTCTTAAATAGATGGCACAAGTTAACTTACTCAATCTGTACGTTCAAAATATAAGGATGTTAGAGCTTGTAGAAAAGCTTCAACATGGTGGTGTAGTATTTACCCCGAATATAGACCATATAATGAAGTTGCAGAAAAACTATAATTTTTATCAGATTTACAAAAAAGCTGATTATATAGTCTGCGACAGCAAAATATTGATGTACGTATCTAAATTTTTAGGCACCCCTATTCAGGAAAAAATATCTGGTTCGGATTTATTTCCGGCTTTTTATAATTATTATAGACATGACGAAAAAATGAAAATATTTCTATTAGGAGGTTCAGAGGAAACAGTAAGTATTGCTCAACATAAAATAAATGCCAAAGTTGATAGAGATATGGTTGTAGCAGCTTATTCTCCTCCTTTCGGTTTTGAATATGATGAGCAAGAATGTCAAAAAATTATTGACCTGATTAACGATTCAGGAGCAACCGTATTAGGAATTGGTGTCGGTGCTCCTAAACAAGAATTATGGCTGAATAAGTTCAAGCATCAGCTTAAAAATGTCAAAGTTTTTTTAGCAATTGGTGCAACAATTAATTTTGAATCTGGTTCTATGAAGCGTTCTCCTAGATGGATGAGTGAAATCGGATTAGAATGGCTCTTCAGACTTTTATCCGAACCTCAACGTTTATGGAAAAGATATCTAATCGATGATTTACCCTTTTTTTGGTTAGTTTTATTACAAAAGCTTAGGCTTTATAAAAATCCTTGGTTGCAAGTCGAGAAATATCAAACTATTAGTAATTCAACTGAACTGAAAAATAGCGGAAGTGATTTTTTATATGCAGAAAATCAATTTGTAAATAATCAATCACAATCTTCAAAATACTAGTAGAATTTGATGCTGCTAAATCACACAATCGGTACAGTGATTTAACAGCATTAATTAATCAATCGGTTGCTAATCTACAATCACTTCACTTATCTCTTGTGCAAGATTCAAAGGACGTAATGGCTTCGTAAATATAGCCGCAACATCTAAATTTTCAAAGCTTTCTGCAACAGAAGATTTGCTTTTAGCAGTCATTAAAATTACGGGTATTTTGTTAGTTTTTGAGTCACCTTTTAATTTTTGTAGAGTAATTCTTCCATCCATATCTGGCATCATTAAATCTAATAGAATCACATCGGGTTGCTCGGTAGCCGCAATTTGGATTGCTTCTTCCCCTGAATTACTATTAAGCACTTTCCAACTAGTCTGCATTTCTAAACCTAGCTGAATTAATTCTCTAATATCTTCTTCGTCATCGACAATTAAAATTGATTTAGTCATAAATCAGTTATCAGTGAACAGTTATCAGTGAACAGTTAATACTTATTACTTGTTACCTCTTACCCATTCCTAATCGGTAAATGAATATAAAAAGTACTTCCTTTACCTAAAATACTTTCGACCCAAATTTGTCCTTTGTGTTGTTCGATGATGCTGCGACAAATGGGAAGCCCTAGACCGGTACCTCCTTTACTACGTGAGTCGGAAGCATCTACTTGTTGAAAACGTTCAAAGATTAATTGTTGTTTGTCGGGGGGAATTCCTCTTCCTTGGTCTTGAATTTCTATTTGCAGATAATTTGAGTTTACCATGCTGCGTAACTCGACTGTTTGACCTGGTTGTGAAAATTTTATTGCGTTACTTAGTAAGTTTGTTAAAGCTTGTAAAATACGGTCTGAATCTGCAAATATTTCGATTGATGCTGGTTTAACATTTAAATTAATTTGGGCTGAGTATGCCATTGATTGCATTGTTTGGGCAGCTTGAATTATCAAGTCGGCTGCGTTACATTTTGATGGCTGCATGGTAATTTTTCCCGATTTAATTCGCTCTAAATCGAGGATGTCATTTACTAAACGAATCAGACGCTCGGTGTTATTTATGGCAATATTAATAATTTGCTTTCCTTTCTCATTTAAAGCTCCTAATTGTTGAGTATTTAATAAATCTAAGGCACCAATAATTGAATTCATTGGTGTGCGTAATTCGTGGCTTACTAAAGAAATAAACTCATCTTCTAAATGCTTTCGTTTCGTAATATCGTTAATAATATTTAAAGTACAGGAAACACCATTGAGTTCAATTAATTCTATAGAAAGTAAAACTATTTTAAATTCGCCTTGTTTGGTGCGTAGTTTGCATTCTTGATTATGCAATGAACCGTTTTTTAAAATTTTTTTCAATGCGGAATCATAGACTTGTGGGTTTACCCAAATATTTAAATTAGCAGTCAATTCTCCAATAATCTCTGATTGAGAATAACCGGTCATCTCTAAAAAACTGTGATTGATGTCAATAAAACGATTCTCGGCAAGTGTAGTAATTGTAATGGGATTTGGACTGGAACGAAATGCTTTAGCAAACTTTTCTTCTGCTGCTGTTCTTTCAGAAATTTCTTGCTGTAGCTGTATATTTTTTGTTTGAAGTTGCTGTTGAAGTCTTCTAATTGTTAAATGCGTTTGTATTCGGGCTAATACTTCTTCTACCTGTACGGGCTTGGTAATATAATCTACACCCCCAACTTCAAATGCTTTAACTTTATCTAATACATCTCCTAAAGCACTGATAAAAATTACGGGAATATCGCGGGTTAAGTCATCTGTTTTCAAATGCTGACAAACTTCATAACCACTCATTTCTGGCATTTTTATATCTAGCAAAATTAAATCTGGAGGTGCAGCTTTTGCACCACGTAAACCTGTAGAAGCTTTGGTTACGCTGCGAACTTTATACCCTTTGTCTTTGAGTATTTGCGAAAGTAGCGCTAAGTTCTCTGGGGTATCATCAATGACTAAAATGTCTGCTAGTGGTTTATTATTTGCAGATTCAAGCATTTTCATTCCTCCCTACTTAATGCAATAATCGCATCAAAATCGTACTTCCGAGTTAATTTTGTAATTTCTTCAGTTAACAATTGATATTGATTGGGGATTTGTTCAATTAGTTGAAAAATTGTATCTGCATCAACTTCGATTGCTGCTTTTTTTAAACTAGCAATCCATTCGCTGGACATGATTTGTAGGTTTTGTCTTATAGTTTCTTGTCTAATGTCTTCTGTTAATTGTTTTGTTAAATTATTTGGCTGCGAATCTGTGAATAAATCAACTGCTGATGTTTGAACTGTACAATCTGAAAATTGAGTGGATTCTAATAATGTGACTATAATACTAAAGTTAAAAATACTACCTTCTCCTAAAGTACTTTTGACTTCTAAATTCCCTCCCATCAACTGTACAAATTCATGACTAATAGCTAATCCCAAACCAGTTCCATTTTCGGTTTTATAACTACTAGTTTGAACAAAGGGTTGGAATAATTTTTTTATATCTTCTAAAGCTATACCGCATCCGGTGTCTTTTAATTCAAAGGAAAGCAAAAGGGAAGAGTCAGAAGATAGGGGAGAAGAAAATACTTGGTTATTTGTTTGAATGGTAATTGATAAAGTAATTTTTCCTTTTTTAGTAAATTTAATAGCGTTACTTAAGAGATTGGATAAAACTTGTCTAAGTTTGCTTTCATCACCGGAAATATACTGTGGTAACTCTGGAGGTAGGTTAAATTGAAACGATAAATTTTTTGCTTGTGCTTGTGGTTGAAAAGTTGACCACAAGTTTTGTAATAAAGTATGAAAATTGAAGGAAATTGAATTTAATCTAGTTTGTCCGGCTTCAATTTTCGCCATTTCCAGAACATCATTAACTAAATTTAAAAGAGACTTTCCACTACGATTAATAATTTGTAGATGCTCTTGTTGTTGAGTATTTACAGCAAAACTTTGTTGCATTAATCGAGAAAAGCCAATAATCGCATTTAATGGAGTTCGCAATTGATGGCTCATATTTGCTAAAAATGTGCTTTTAGCGTGGTTAGCTGCTTCCGCTTGATTTTTTGCTATTTGTAAAAGCTTGGTGTTTTCTCTTTCTTGTTCCAAGAGTCTTGCTTGGGCTAATGCTATTCCGACCTGTGCTGCTACTGCTTCTAAAAGTTCTGTTTCGTCTTTTGTCCAATCACGAATGCGATTACATTGGTGCAAAACTATGATTCCATTTGCTTTTCCTTGATAAGATGTTCTTACTGCTAATAATGATTTTACTTGCCATTGGTTACAAATATTTAGTACCGGCTTTAATGACGGTATTTTGTTAACATCTGATGCTGCAAAAGCTGCATCTTGATTTAAAATTTTCTGACCATTAAGCTTACCATTAAGTGGAATATTAATTCCCAACATCGAACGGTAGTCTGGGTGACGATATTCAGCTACTAAAGGTATTTGCGGTTGTGGAGAACTAGTATAGCTATGGATATGACAGCGACTAACACCAAATATTTTACCGAGTTGATTAACTGTGGTTTGAAAAATCTGCTGACTATCTAAACTATTACGAATTTTCTGAGTAATTTGCTGTAATAAAGTATCTCGTTCAAGTTGTTTTAATAAAGCTTTTTCTAAATTTATTCTTTCTAATTCCGCTCCGGTTCTAGCTGCGAAAATTTTTAAAATTGATTCTTGTGTTTCTATGTTTTCCGGTAATGGTTTATCATCGACTGCGGCTATTAAACCGATAATTTCTCCACTTTTATCTAATAAAGGAATACCAATATAGCTTTCAGCTTGCAAAAACTTTAAGTTCGGGTCTTGTGGAAACAAACTTTGCACGGAATGGGAATAACTGAGCATTTTCCCCAACATTAATTTTTCGCAAGGATTATTAATTAAAGAATAGTCGAAGTTTTCGCCAAATCCTTCTCCATTCCAAAATGCTATGGTACGTACTTTATTTTTAGATTCGCACAATAAACCAGAAATCAATACATGACGCATCTTTAGAAGAGTTGCTAAAGAACGAACGCATGAATGAAAAAACTCGCTACCAACTTGTGTAGTAGTTCCTTCTACAATTAACTGTAGTGTTTCTTCTCTTCGCTGACTTTCTGTAACATCTCGGAAGTTCCATATTCTACCGTAATATTCTCCGCTACCCGATTGGATTGGACTAGAATAGCGTTCAAAAATTCTTCCATCTTTAAAATAAATTTTATCTATACTAGTTTCTTCAGGATGTTCGTAGAGATAATTTACTTTTTCAAGAAACGATTCTGGATATAACAGTTTAGTTAATACATAATCTAGTAACTTTGGTGAATTAGCTTCGCTAATAACATCATCTGGTATTTTCCATAATTCACAAAAGTGTTGATTAAAAGAAACTATCTTTCGATTCTCATCTACAACCAAGATACCATCAAGCACGGCATCTTGTTGCGCCTTTAATAATGCATTGTTGCGATTTAAAAGGTTATGCAGATGATGTTCTTGATTGATTGGTTGATTATCAGTCATTTAGCTTTTAATATAAAATTGGTAATTGGTAATTGGTAATTGGTAATTGGTAATTGGTAATTGTTAATTGTTAATTGTTAATTGTTAATT
>CAKZYM010000101.1 GCA_937884685.1 uncultured Calothrix sp. | reverse complement strand
GAAGTTGATTCTTCGGTTCCAACCTATTAAACAGTGAACAGTTATCAGTTATCAGACTGGTAGTTGATAACTGTTCATTGAATTGTTAGGGAAAATATTGGTTTGAGTCGATTTTTAGAGATTAATTATTTAGGAATTAGACTATATATAGGCAAACCTATCCCCACAATAATTTTATAATATCATATTTCTTGCGAATACAAATATTTTATTCAGAATTTTTACTGTTGCTCGTTGCAATTAAATTCAGTTACAAATGTGATGTGATGTAGTGTCAAAAGGAATCCTCAAGAATCACTAATTAATGCAACTACCGAATCAATTTACGGAAATTCTTTGTATTTCAAAGCATTAGCTGAATTATAATGAAGAGCTGTTACCATCTGGAAGTTTCGATAGATTACAAGAAGATAAGATTTCTATTCCACCTCTAGCTACAATTACTTTTTGGCAAACTGGAATTTCATTATTGAATTTAGGAGAAGAAAATAGAGGGAGACAATTAATTAGTAATTTAAAAAGTGTATTAGCTGAAGGTGAAAATAAATTTTATTTACAAGATGCTTTTGAAAGAGAGTTATTATCTTTAATTCAGCAATCATAAATTTTATTCTTCTGTATCTTCAATTGTTGTTTGACTATCAATAATTACCTCTGTTAAATCGATAACGCTGTGAAAATTAGTATTTATTAAATTTGCTTTGCTAAAATTAGATTTTTTACATCTTATACAATCTTTCGCTGGAAATTCGGAATTAGATAAATCACAATTCTTAAAATTTGCATCTCTTATAGAAAGAAAATCACATCGTGTAAAATCAGCATTTTTGAATGTACTATCGCTGAAATCTGAAACTCCTAAATTAACGTATTCGATAAACTTTGTATTGTTGAAATTAGCTCTGTTGAAATTAGAGTTAATTAAAACCGCTCCTCTAAATACTGTTCCAGAAAAATTAGCTTCGGTAAAATCAGCGTCGGTCAATTGACTTAATTCTTCTTCTCCCTCAAAACCAATTCCAGCATCTACATCGTAGCCAATATAAGCATTTTTAAAATTGCTATTACAAGCATTAACTTTGTACATATTGACGTACTTTAATTTACTTTTAGTAAAATTCGCGTTTGTCAAATTAGCTCGACTGAAATTGGTATTATAAATTTTGGCTCCACTCAGATTAGCATTTGATAAATTTGCTCCTGTTAAATTAGTTTCTGATAAATTCGTATTTGATAAATTCGCATTGCTTAAATTCAAATAACTTAAATCCAAATCGCTTAAATCTGAATCTGCTAAATTAGTATTGCTCAAATCTAGTTCGATTAATTCATCCTCAGTCAATTGACGATTGAATAGTTTAATAATTTGCAGTAATTTTGGTTGTATTTGAGTACTTCCGTCAATCTTTATTTCTCTATAATTTATCCCTTGAAAAACAATATCAGTGAGATTTGCTCCTCTAAAATCAATTTCTTTAGATGAACCGAAAGCATGATTGAGAATTGCTCCTGTTAAATCAGATTTACTGAAGTTGATTTCAGAGACTTCATCTTCATGTTCATAATTTCCGGTTATTTGAAACTGTCTTAAATTAGAACTTTCAAAATATGTCTTATACAACTGATAAAATTCGATATTTGCTCGCTCTAAATTGCAATTGTGAAAAACAACTTCGGATAAAAATAGATGATGTAAAAAAGCTTGACTAAGGTTGCAATTTATAAAGTTTGTTTTATGAAAATATAATTCACCATTTTTAATTCCTAGTTGAGCATTGGATAAATTAATATTTTCTATATTTACATATCTAAAATTGATATTTTCAATATTAGAACCTGTTAAATTAGCATTTTCTAAACTGATATAACTTAAATTTAATTCTTCTAGATTAGCACCTATTAAATTTAAATCTTGAATAAGAATTCTTGGAATTGAATCTTCTGCATTTGAACTAACTGAAGCGAAAATATCAAGTAAATCAGGATTGGAACCATCTAAACAAATATCTTCTAAATCAGCATCAGAAAAATATCTTTCTCCAGCTAAATACCTTTTGATAAATTCTTGCTCGTTCATTACCAATTACCAATTACGAATCCTATCTTTCCAGTTATTCTCAATTTGAGTATTTTGATTAATTTTGATATTTCTAGTAGAGCGAATTTTACTTAAATTAACCCCTTGCAAATTAGTATCTTCTAAATTAGCTTCTGTCAAATCAGCATAATCTAGATTGCAATTTTCTAAATTAGCTCCTTTTAAATTAGCTTTGATAAAAGAACAGTGACTTAAATCTAAACCCGATAAATTCGCATTCTCTAAATTCGCTTCATCAAATCTGACAAGTTTTAAATTAATTCGCTTAATTAAACTAAAATCTGCTTCTCTTAAATCAGTTTTTGATAAATCCGCATTTTGAAAATTAACTTCTTCAGTGAGGGATTTTTCATAACTTCCAGCGAAAAAGTTATATAAACCTCTTGCACCTGAAAAATTAGCGTTGCTAAAATTAGCTCCGTTTATATTAGCAAGAGTAAATCTTGCTTCCTGGAAATTAGCATTGGTACAGTTTGAATTATTAAAACGTACCCACTCACCACCAAAACTAGCTCGACTAAAATTAGCTTTGATACAGCTAGTATTACCAAAAAAACCTTCGTCAAAATGAGTATCGCTTAAGTTAGCACCATTCAAACAAGCTCCATCCAAAAAAGCATATCTAGAATTACTTAAATCGGCATTTTTTAGGTTAGCATTGCCAAAATTAAAATGATATAAATCCGCGTTACTGAGATTCGCACCTTCAAGATTAGCTCCTTTTAAATTAACCTGTGAATCTTCGTCGCAATTGTCTTTAAAATTAATTTCAATATCGCTAAGATTAACCGCTCTTAAATCGCGATTTTCTCCACCTAAATTAATAAATTCCCATAATAATCTATATTTAACATCAATTTCAGTGCTTTCGTCAATTTTACTTCCTTCTAAAACCACACCTTTGATATTTGCACCGGTTAAATTTGTACCTTCAAGATTAGCTTCTGAAAAATCAACATAAGCTAAATTGCAGTTTTCTAAATTAGCACCTTTTAAATTAGCTTTGACAAAAGAACAATTACTTAAATCTAAACCCGATAAATTTGCATTTTCTAAATTAACCTCATTAAATATCGCTCTTTTCCAATTAATTAATTTTATTTCAGGTGGATAGAAGATTTCATTAAGATTAAATTTAGATAAATCAGTTTGAGAAAAATTGGTATTTTCAAAATTAACGGGTTCGGTAATTGAATTTTCTCCTGTCATACCAATAAAAAATACACATAAATTCTCGCTATTTGTAAAATTAGCACCTTCAAAATTAGCACCGTTAATAATACCCCCAGTCAGCGATGCTTCGCTAAAATTAGCATTTCGACAATCAGCATTTGCCAAGTCCATAAATTCATCTCCAAAATAAGCTCTACTGAAATTTGCTCCAACACAATTAGCATTTTTCAGATGAGCTTCTTCATGAGTAGTATCGCTTAAATTTGCATTTTCTAAACAGCAATTATCTAAATAACTCGGACAGTCGGAACCGGATAAATTTGCATTTTTAAGATTGGCATTGCTAAAATCGAAATGATAAAAATTAGAATTACTTAAATTAGCATTTTCTAAATTAGCATCAGTTAAATTAACCCGCGAATCTTCATCAAATAAATTTCTAAAGTTAATTTGAATATTGCTCAAATCAACACCTTTTAAATCCCGACTTTCTCCACCTAAATTAATCAATTCCCATAATAATCGCCATTTAGGTTCTATCTGAGTAGTATCATCAATTTGGCTTCCTTCTAAAATACAATTTTGTAAATTAACACCCGTCAAATTAGCTCCAATTAAATTCGTTTTGCTAAGATTACAATTACTTAAATCAGCATTACTAAAATCAAGATTGCTTAAATCCAACTCTAAAAGATGTTTTCGCTTATCTATACCGGCTTTTTCAAATTCTGCTAACACATTCTCCGGTTTGTTTCGTTTAATCTCATCAATAACAGATTGTCTATCAGACAAGGATATTTCTAACAAAGATTGTCGTTTGCTTTTCGCAAATCTATATCCCTTATTTTGTTTTGATTTGACTAAATTATTAAATATCCTTTCTGCTTCTTTAAAAGACACCGGATTTTCTGTTTTCGTCCCCGTTTTCAACTTACTTCCTTTTCTTCCGTAAGCAAAATTTACCAGATAAGAATCCCAACCCTGGTAAACCATTTCAACCTCGTAGATTTTATCTGATGTTTCATCTTGATAGGAAAGACTAGTTTTTGGAATATACATACTTTGAAATTTGCTTTTATAGTACTAATGTACTTAGAATATTTCTAAGCGTCAATAGTAACTACAAAAATAGGAGAATCACTGATGTAGCGAGCAATTCACCTAAATCAATTACCAATTACCAACCCTCATAGATATAATAATTGTCCCTAGGAAATATAATCTCAATCATCATAGCTATAATTCAGAGTTACAAAATCATTAGAAGCAGAAGATTTACACAACAGTTCCTTTTTACTCGACCGTTCATCTCTTATGCATATTACCTCTCGCTTAAAAGCTGTCAAATTATTCTTATATTTACCGGGATCTATGCGAAGCTTTCTACGAAACTGACCCCAAGTTACATCAACAATTTTACCGCTGCAAGCCATTTCAACTTCTCCCCGTTCAATATCAACATCACCGATATCAACCTCAACTTCTGCGTCTTCGATTTCAAGAAAGTTGCAAGCTTGCATTGTCGGACCGCTTTCACAAGCTGATAAAATTGCTATGGTGGTAAGTGTAAAACCGGCTGTAAATATGATTGATAATATTTTCATTTTTTCTATTTCCTATTCCCCATTATCTAACTGTAACTTGCACTGCTGAAAAACATAATTAATCGCAGCAAATAATCTTTCTAATTATTGAATTGTATAGAATACTTTATTTTGTGTAAAAACATCTATATTTAGTTTACCAAACTGCCAAATTAATCCATTAGAAACTATACCAAATATAGTTTGTTCCGGCATTTTATTCAACCTTTGTACTGCTATCATTTCAGCCAAGCATTGACCCCAAACTTCACTAAAATCGTTTTCTTTCTTAGCTTCAACTAAGACAAAATAAGGTTTATCAAATACTACAGAACCTAGAGGAGAACGTTTTGCCAAAACATAATCGGGAACTCCACATAGTTTTTCATCATAGTTTAAAGCCTGATGACTCCAAAGTAGAAAATTATTTCGATATGCTTTCCAAACTTCTTTTAAAATAGGATAAATAATATTTTCACAAATTGCGCTTTCGGAGTTATCGACAACTCCTTCATTAATAACTAATTCTAACTCTTGACGAAACAACTCGCTGATAGCAAATTCTTTTTCTGTAATAAAGTTTTCTCGGATATATTTGATTTGATATTCTTTGGCTACGGTACCGATGCTTTTGTAACTGCTGTAAGGCATTTTAATTAGTTAACAAAATTAAATATTGTCTAGTGTTATTGTCTACCTTTGAAAAATGGTTTTAATTTTTCTCTAAAATGTTTAAATTGAAGATAGTGATTAATAATTAAATTCTACGTCAAAGTTTTCTTACATATAATGGTGCGTGACGGTAACTTCAAATAGTTTGGTTACTCCGAAAAGTAATCGAAACCGTCACAGCACCCTACTAAAACTCTCTACCCCCTCTCCTCCCTCTACTTCCCCTCAAAAACCCCAATAGCATGAGGAATCTTCCTCGGAGTATCTATCAAAGCTTCCCCATCAACTATAATCCCGGTACTCCCACCACCATCTAACATTGCTTGAGAATTAGCACCAAAACACTTTAATCCATTTTCAGCATCCACTTGACGAGCAGCATTACTCGAATAAAATATAACTGTTTCATTTAAGTTATCGCTGTTATCGTCTCTTACTCCGACGAAGGTTCTAGGTAAATATTTTGTTGCTGCTTTATTGGCTTTTGGGTCGAGCGCTCCAATAACTTCCGGAAAACGCCGAAACCATTCTGTAGAATAAGATTGGATGCTGGCGAAACCAGCTTGAGGATTGAACGAAAACGTGCGAATTTCTCCCGGATACTCATTTGCGATGCCGTAACCGTAGGTAACGATATTACCACGGGCTTTCAAACCAAAGGCAATTCCTGTAGGGTCTTGTTTTGTGGAAAAAAATGTACCGTTGATTACAACTCTAGCTTGTCTATTTGATTTATTCTTACTAACAGCATCTCGCCAAAATTGAGAAAGTGGTTTTTTACTTACTCGACTCGCAGGTACCTTGAAAATAGTTCCAGTTAAATTTTCTATTTTCGCTCTGGTTGTTTGAATTACAGTAATAAATTCTTTTTGGCTACTTTTTTGATTTTTGTAGTAGACTTTTACTCCAGAGGCTTTTAATATTGGTAGAAAGCCACAATTGGCTGGTATCGCTTTTGCTGGATACCCCATACAGGTAAAAGTCAAGTTAAGCGCAATACTTAGAGTCCATATTTTTTGGAGTTTGGTTACTTCTTTATACATTTTGTTCCTAATTAATAGACAACAAATAAATAGTCTTTGTCAGTAAATCAAGTTTTTTTTTGAACAAAGCCAAAAGTACTCATAAGTATGGCTCATAAATACTTTAAGGCTTACTGAGAAAAAATCCGGTTACTTAATCTAAATACTGGAAAAATATGACAGATTGTTTCTAAAACGTGTAGTTTTGTACGTTTTGTTACTATATGTGTCAATTCTTATCTTTTCTTGCATTTCTTGGTTTGAGGGCAAATTCTTAAGCAAATCTATCTATAGAGGGAATTGCTGTTCAAAGCTTTATCTTGAATGCCGCTTCTAAGCATTTTTGCTGCATTCAAATCAAATGACGACCGGAATACAGGGAATCGTCAATGAATTTTGGATTTTCTACCTAGATAAATCTGGGGACTTGAAAATCTGGGGATTTACAGTTTTAGATTTATGGCTTATTTGAAGCTAAATCGAAATCCAATTTGTATTAAATCCAAAATTCACAACTGCTTCAGTCGCAAATATTTCCAAATAATCCAACCACATCCCGGCACAGTACAAAAGGCAGCGAGGTTATATAAATAATGTTAAGTTTATCAATTAATAATTCCCAACAATCCCAACAGCTTGACGATGATAAGGGTTGGAAGGTTATAGAAACAAGCTTTAATCCGAAAGAATTACACCATAAAGAAACAGTTTTTACCCTTGCTAACGGTTATTTAGGAATCCGGGGTAGTTTCGAGGAAGGATATACCCACGAGCATTCCGGAACCATTATTAATGGGGTTTACGATGATGTCGCTATCGCTGGAACGGAAATTGTAAATTGTCCGAATTGGCTACCTTTAACTATCAAGGTAGCTGGGGAAATATTTCGGATGGATAGCGGTGAGATACTCGAATACAAGCGTCAATTAGATATGCGTTTGGGTATTTTAAGCCGCGATGTGCGTTGGAAGTCTCCGTCGGGACATACTTTAGAGTTTCATTTTGAACGGTTTGTTTCTTTAGCGAACCAGCATTTTGTTGCGATTCACTGTGAGGTAACTTCTGTAGACTATACCGGTGAAGTGGAGGTCACCACTGGTTTTGAGAGCGAACCCCATACTTTAGGAATTGAGCATTGGGAGACTGTCAAAGAAGGTGGTACTGATAAAATAATTTGGCTCCACGGTAAAACTTTGCACTCTGAAATTGAGTTGAGTATGGCTGCAAAGTTGGTGATAGAGAATGAAGCTGATAACTTTGCTCGCGAATTTGAATGCGGTTCCGAACTAACTAAAAGCTTTGAAATCAAACCCGGAGAAACTGTTAGTGTCGAAAAGATTGTCACTATTTACACTTCCAGAGAAACATCAACTCCCGCAGAAATCGCTTTAATTGACTTAGTGGAAGCACCCAGCTACAGCACTTTGTTAGCTACTCATATTGCTGCATGGGAACGGGTATGGCTCGATAGCGATGTGATTATTGAAGGTGATGAAAAAGCCCAGCAAAGCGTTCGTTACAACATCTTCCAAATCCTAGCTGCAACACCACGTAACGACGATAAAGTCAGCATTCCTCCCAAAACTCTTTCCGGCTTTGAATATCGCGGACATATCTTTTGGGACACAGAAATCTTTATCCTTCCATTACTCACCTTTACTCAACCAGCATTAGCTCGCAATCTCTTAAATTATCGCTACCATACCCTACCGGGAGCAAGACGTAAGGCTGAGAATTTAGGCTTCAAAGGAGCAATGTTTGCTTGGGAAAGCGCCACCACGGGGGACGAAGTAACACCTAAATATGTTCCAGATCCCAATGGAAAATTAGTTCGTATTTGGTGCGGGGATCTAGAAATTCACATCAATGCAGATATTGCTTACGCTAGCTGGAACTATTGGCAGAATACCGGCGATAATCAATGGATGCGCGACTATGGCGCAGAAATGATTTTAGATACTGCTACTTTCTGGGAAAGTCGGGTTTCCTGGAACGAACAGCGTCAAAGTTATGACATTCTTAACGTTATCGGGCCTGATGAAAATCACGAGCAGGTTGATAACAATGCCTTTACTAATGTAATGGTGCAGTGGCATTTAAATACTGTAAGTAAATTATGGGAATGGCTGACCAATAATTATCCTGAAAAAGCAACACAGTTAGCAGTGAAGCTAAATATAAATCCCCAGAAGTTAGAAAACTTTGCTTTTATTGCTAATAACATCTACTTAAATCAAGATTCGGAAACCGGTTTAATCGAGCAATTTGACGGCTTCTACGATTTGGAATACGTCAACTTCGATGATTACGAACCCCGTTGTAAATCAATGCAGGGTATTCTGGGAGTTGAAGAAACTCAAGCCAGACAGATTCTCAAACAGCCAGATGTATTGATGCTGTTTTACATGATGCGCGACCGTTTTGATTTAGAAACTATAGCCGCTAATTGGGATTATTATACACCCCGCACCGACCACGTTTATGGTTCATCCTTAGGTCCTGCAATCAATGCCATTATTGCTTGCGACCTCAATCAGCCAGAAGAAGCATATACCCATTTTATGCGTGCTGCACTGGTAGATTTGGACAACGTTCGCAGCAACGCTAATCAGGGAATTCACGCAGCAAGTTCTGGTGGAGTATGGCAAGCTGTAGTCTTTGGATTCGCGGGAATTAGAATTTCAGAAAATGGAATTATTACCGCTCATCCCAATCTTCCCTCACACTGGAAGCGTTTAAAGTTCCGCTTGCAATGGCAAAATCAATGGTATCAGGTTGATTTACGTGCTTCTCAAACAGATGACAATCAAGAAATTGAAATCATCCCTGCTGCTTCCACTCCCATAATTTCAACCTCTTCTCAAACTTCTGCTGCTGATGATTCTACTTCCATCGAGGGAATTATCTTCGATTTAGACGGAGTAATCACCGATACTTCCGAATTTCATTATCAAGCTTGGAAGAAACTAGCTGACGAAGAAGGAATTCCCTTCGATAGAGAAGCTAACGAAAAATTAAGAGGTGTTCCCCGGAGAGAATCCTTGATAGGAATCTTAAACGGTCGTCCTGCTACAGAAGAACAGATTCAGGACATGATGGAGCGTAAAAATAGATATTACGTGGAAATGATGCAAAGCATCACCGAAAAAGACTTGCTCCCCGGAGTCGGTGAATTATTAGAACAGTTGCAAGCAGCAGGAATTAAAATAGCTTTGGGTTCAGCTAGTAAAAACGCTCGTACCGTCATCGAACGCTTAGGAATTGCAAACAAATTTATGGCGATCGCCGACGGGTATAGTGTAGAAAAATCCAAGCCAGCACCGGATTTGTTCCTGTTCGCAGCCGAGAAACTGGGATTATCACCCGATAAATGTATTGTCGTAGAAGATGCAGCAGCAGGAATACAAGCAGGACTAGCAGCAGGAATGAAAGTAGTAGGATTAGGACCAAAAGAGCGAGTTGGTAAAGCCCACATCGTATTACCCAGTTTAGAAGCTATTACTTGGAAAGACTTGCAGCATCATTTAGCTAACTACAACCAGCAAATCGAGCAAATCAAAGCGAAAATATAAAAATAGGGAATTGCTTATAAGTAATGGGTAATAGGTAATAGGTAATAGGTAATAGGTAATAGGTGATTAAACATTTCCCTCTACCTATTACCTATTATTTTTTTGTTTTCGTTTTTGTATTATTAAACACATTGCAAATCTAAGGACTATTAGCTAGACTTTGCATATCACATTATTGGAATTTGTGGATGTTTCTGTAGACGGTTTAGTCGTCCGAGGAACATCTTTTTTTATATTTAGGGTTCGTTCGTAGAGCGTAGGTTGGGTTAAGCGGAGCGCAACCCAACACAAATAGTATGTCCGATTAAACATGATAGATTGTAGGTTGGATTGAACGGAGTGAAGCCCAACACCTGAGTTGGGTTTCATTTCATTCAACCCAACCTACTAACTAA
>CAKZYM010000100.1 GCA_937884685.1 uncultured Calothrix sp. | reverse complement strand
GAGTTAGCTGAAAGTGGCTATTCCCAACATGCACCATATCGGATTATGTTACGTTTGACTCCCGGTATTGATTGTCATACCCACGATTACATTCGCACCGGACAGTTAGATAGTAAATTTGGTTTTGACCCCAATGCTCTCGATGATGTATTTGAAAAAGTTAGTCAACAATCTTCTTTAAACTGTGTTGGGGTACATGCTCACATTGGCTCGCAAATTTTTGAGCGTCAACCCCATCAAGATTTAGCATCTCTGATGGTAGAGTGGCTGAAAAAAGCTGTTAATTATGGAATTCAAATTACTGAATTAAACGTTGGTGGTGGTTTAGGAATCAGATATATAGAATCCGATGACCCACCAAGCATAGAAGAATGGGTAAAGCCGATTTGTGAAGTAGTTGAAAAAGCCTGTGAATCGGAAAATCTTCCCTTACCAAAATTATTGTGTGAACCGGGACGCTCCTTGATTGGTACAACCTGTGTCACAGCATATAATATTGGAGCATCCAAAGAAATTCCCGGAATACGTAAATATATAGCTGTAGATGGTGGAATGTCGGACAACCCGCGTCCAATTACCTACCAGTCAATTTATCGAGCGGTGGTAGCGAATAAAATGTCCGTACCATCTACCGAGACAGTCACAATTGCTGGTAAACATTGCGAATCGGGAGATATTTTAATTAATGATGCTCAGCTTCCACCAACTGAATCGGGAGATATTCTCGTAGTAATGGGAACTGGTGCATATAATTACAGTATGTCATCCAACTACAACCGTTTACCTAGACCGGCAGCAGTTTTAGTTGGAAATGGCGAAGCTAGTTTAATACTGCAACGCGAGTCATATCAAGATTTGATTCGTCAAGATTGCTTACCAGAACGGCTGAAAAAAAGCTAATTTTAGCTAAGAATCAAATATGATGTCGGCAAAGGGTCAGGTAGCATGAAATTTGAAAACAAATTGACTTCTTCTATCAAGTTAATGGTGATAAATACTAAAAACCTCGCGATATTAATCCTCAGCAAAGCAAGCCAAATATAGGATTTATCCGACTTGAAAAGAAGATGGTACAATTAATCAACGAATCTTGCAGTGCAATAAGTGTACAAGAATAGTTTATGACCATAAACATTCTTCAAACATTAATTAGCTTGTAAAATCTCAAAAATTAATTGTATTCCAAAGATTCGAGCAGGGAAAACATCCCCGAGTTTATTCTCTATTTATTGAGAAAACTTGGAATCTACGCGATTAACATCGCGGGACATGTCAAGCTGATTACTTCATGCTACTATGCCCTTAAGTTGACCGCTGGGCATCTATCTTATTTATAATTTGAGTAAAATATCCTTCAAACAAAGCGCGTAATCCAGATGTCATGGGGAATTTTTTAAAACAATGGCTGACAAACCTAGCATGGTCGCAGCCCTTGTTAAAGACTCTGGATATCATGTTAGTGCTGGCGCTAACATACATGATGCTAGTAATTATCAGCGAACGTCGCACGCTATGGATGGTGCGAGGCTTTATAATGTTGATGCTAGCTTCGGCAGTAAGTGAATTTTTTGGGCTACGACTGTTAAACTTTGTATTGCAAAGCCTAGTATATGGCTGTGCTGTAGCGATGGCTATAACTCTTCAGTCAGAGTTTCGTCGCTTTCTCGAACAGTTAGGACGTGGTGAATTTCGGCAATTGTTTCAAACTTCAAGTTTAGCGGTGCCGAAATCGTATAGTGTAATTGATGAAATTGTTGATGCGGTTAGAGAACTATCAAAAAACCGGATTGGAGCTTTGGTGATTATCGAAACCACTGGCCCAATCGACGAACGCGATTTTTCCGTACCGGGAGTAAAGCTGAATGCTGAAGTTTCCAAGGAACTGCTGCAAACTATTTTTCAGCCAAAAACCCTTTTACATGATGGTGCAACTTTGATACGTGGTTCTCGGATTGTATCATCGGGTATAATTTTACCGCTTTCGGGACGTACAGCTTCTCGACAATTGGGAACGCGACATCGGGCCGCTATGGGGATTACCGAGCGCGTTGAAAATTGTATTTGTGTGGTTGTATCGGAAGAAACAGGTTCTATTTCTTTAGCAGAAAGGGGAACTTTAAATAGACCGTTAACAATCACGAAGTTGAGAGATTCCTTGGAGACTTTATTTTCTCCTGTTGTAGACAGGGAAGCAGTAGCACCCGGCTTATTTAGTTTGGGTCGTCAAATTCGTGGAAAATCCATTGCATTCGTTTCACGTTTACTCGGTTTACCATCGACCGCTTCTCGGGACAAAAAATGACAGCACAATCACCAAATCTAGAATATTTACCAAGCGATTTAAACAAGGAACTATTACCTAAACATGTAGCGGTAATCATGGATGGTAATGGTCGATGGGCTAAAAGTAGAGGTTTACCGCGAATTATGGGTCATAAGCGGGGAGTTGATATTCTCAAAGATTTACTTCGTTGCT
>CAKZYM010000099.1 GCA_937884685.1 uncultured Calothrix sp. | reverse complement strand
TATTACTGATGAGTGCCGAAAGCTAGTAGTAGAATAAGGTACGGGATAAAATGCATGTTTGGGAGAAAGGGAAATTGGACGAATTAAGGGCAGCACTAGAGTTAGCTACTGAAGAAGAATTACAGGATTTGACGGCAATTTTATTTAGTCGTAAATTTAATCCTTTAGATTACCTGCAAACACCGGAACCGGTAGAAGTACAAAGTCAAAATCGTCAAGCTTGGTTAGATACGATTGAAGAACGTTTTTGTTTTCTAGCTGCTGATGGAATCACCGTTTTACGAGGAAGAAGCCAGCAAATTACTTACCGTGAGGCTTTGGTTGGAGTATGTAAATATTTAAAAATTCCTTATCCTGATGATTTGACAACCGTTGATTTAGAAGCTGAAGTATTTTTACATCTTTTAGGAAAAGTTTGGAAGAAATTACCAGCAGGTGAGAAAATAAAGTTAACACAAAAAGTACAGCAGCAATTAATAAAATCCGAACTAAAAAAACCTTTACCTCTAGCTTTACAAAAAGACCCCTTGGGTTTAATTTTCAAAGGTGGTAGTGCAATAGCTCTAACTTCGGTTATTCAACCAATGTTGCTCCGACAAATCACCCGTCAATTTGCAACTCATTTCGCTACTTATCAAGTTGCAAGACAAGCAGCAATTACAGGTACCAACGCTGCAGCAAAACAGTTTCAGGGTTATGCTACCGCACAAGTAGCACGTCGGGGAATGGCCATGAGTGCAGCCCGTTACGGTGCTGTCAGAAGTATATTTGCATTTGTTGGTCCGGTGATGTGGGCTTGGTTTTTCGCTGACTTGGGATGGAGAGCAATCGCGACTAACTACGGTCGAATTATTCCCGCAGTTTTCGCTCTGGCTCAAATCCGTCTCACCAGAGAAGAATGTTGGGAAATGGCTTGATTTTGGGAATGGGGATTGCGGATTGGAAAGAGGGGACAAGGGGACAAGGAGATAAGAGGAATAATTAATCTTCTATCAACTCCTAACAATTACCAATCCCCTATGCCCCATGCCCCATGCCCATTTACAGCTTATAATCTATGAAGAAGATATGGTCTTATCTACGACATTCAGACCCTAAATTACGATTTTCTTGGTATTGCTTGCAGTTAGGATTATTCATATTTCCTTTTACTCCTGCTTTGGGTGCTGTCGGTTTATTCTTGAGTGGTTTAATTACTTTTGTACAAGAATTCCGCAAGATTCATAAATATCCTTTGTACCGAGGATTTATTTTTTTAAGCTTGTTTTTAGTAATTACTGTTGTTTTTGCTGCGGATAAAATCGCGGCTTTTCTTGGTTTATTCAATTTACTACCTTTCTTTTTATTATTTATTGGCTGGAGTCGTTTAATTAAAACAACGGCGCAATTAAGACGAATATCCTGGATTTTAACGATAAATTCCCTACCAGTATTAATAATTGGTATGGGAGAATTATTTCTAGGATGGAACACTCCAAAATTATGGAGTAGTATCTTTGGTTGGATGCTTGTAGCTGGAGGAAATCCCCCCAACCGTATGGCTTCTACGTTCAATTACGCCAATATTTTAGCCGGATATCTAGCGATAGTTTTTATCTTGAGTTTGGGTTTATGGTTGCAAGAATGGCGAAGATTTAGGACAAGGAGACAAGGAGATAGGGAGACAAGGAGAAAAGGGGACAAGGAGATAGGGAGACAAAGAGAATTATCTTCCCCCTCTATTTTCCTCTTCGTCACTTTTGCTGTAATAGCCAACTTCGCAGGACTAATCCTAACTAACTCTCGTAATGCTTGGGTAATTGCTTTGGTGGCTTGTCTGGCTTATGCTTTTTACCAAGGTTGGCGTTTAATTGTGGCTTTTGTCATGGGGATTGCAACCAGCGTACTTTTAGCTGCTTTTGCTCCTTCACCAATTGCAGAATTATTTCGTAAATTTGTTCCGGCTTTTTTCTGGGCACGCTTCAATGACCAATTATACCCGGATAGACCAGTCGCTTTAATGCGTATAACTCAATGGAATGTCGCCTGGGACTTAACCATGCAGCGTCCTTTGACTGGCTGGGGATTACGTAATTTCTCTGATATATATGAGGCTCAAATGAACCTCTGGCTGGGTCATCCGCATAATTTATTTTTAATGCTATCCGCTGAAACCGGACTGGTGACAACGCTGTTATATTTCGGTTTGCTGACCTGGATATTTATTAAAGGTGTCAGCTTAATCCGAGCGCTTCCTAAGCAAGATAAATTAATAGCTTTCAGTTATTTATTGGTGTTTGTCGGCTGGATACTTTTCAATACCGTAGACGTAACGCTATTTGATTTTCGTTTAAATACCCTTTCCTGGTTAATCTTGGGTGCGATTTATGGAGTTGGGAAAACAGTTACCAGTGAACAGTGAACAGTGAACAGTTACCAGTGAACAGTGAACAGTGAACAGTGAACAGTGAACAGTTATCAGTTATCAGTTATCAGT
>CAKZYM010000098.1 GCA_937884685.1 uncultured Calothrix sp. | reverse complement strand
GCTCCGGAGGACTGATTGTCATTCGACCTCCTCTCTAAAAAAAGGACTGAGGATTATCTTCCATTAGTTGTCTTTACAAATTCCATAACACGCAATAAGGGCGTTTCCACTCATACGTTTTTTGAACCAGCCAAAGACTCTATATGGAATATTGCTTTCTCGTTGAATTATAAAGTCATATATCCCACATTGTTAGCCTTTTATTAACAATAATTAAAACTTCTATAATTTTTGACTTATCAAGCTTTCCAGTCTTAGGCGTTGGTCAAAAAGTCAATAGTTTATATATTTCGTTACAAACAGCAACATTTCGTATAATTAACCCTTATGCATAGCACACAAGCTAATTTGTACGCCACTAAATATCATTGTTTTATCTTATAGCTGCAATGTCTGAGGCAACCGTTTGGTATAAGGTTGACGCAAGGCATCAATGAAATTCATACGTAAAAATCAATGCTTTCGATAAACATATGTATGCCAGTAAAATTATCTATGTAAAATATTGTAAACATCTGTTTTTGGTTACATATTCTATGCTTGACGCTGACTTAAAAAGTAGATAAACATGAAGTTTGTTTTATCATCTAATTCTTTAACAAGGGTTGAAAATAAGTAATTATTTTATTTTTGATTTATTTTTGTGATGAATGCTTTAGGTATCATAGGAACTTGAATAAAAGCTATGTAAACTATTGAGAATACTGGGTAGAAAAAGATGAATTCATGGTTGATGAGCGCTTTGACTAAGTTAATTAGGAAGAGATATGCGCTGTTTAAAACTTTAATAATAGCTCTGCTGGTATTGAGTTTGACTGCTTGTGGGGGTAAAGCGGTTAGTCAAGATGCATCTATTGTGTTATCCGAAAAACCAGTACGAGAGAAAAACGCTCAGCTTTCCAGTAAAATCTCCGAAGTTGCTCCTCCCGAAGTTATTCAAGAGCTGCGTCAAAGTATAGAAAAATATCAGCCCCAAGTAGAAATACTCAGTCCTCAACCAAATGAAATATTAGAGTCAGATAAATTAAAGGTTCGTTTCCAAGTTAAAGATTTACCACTATTTAAAAATTCGCTGTATGAGTTAGGGCCACATTTAGAAGTAATTTTAGACAATCAGCCCGAACTAGAAATTTATGATTTAAATCAACCTTTAGAACTATCTAACTTATCTCCCGGTACTCATACTTTGCGTGTCTTTGCTGCTCGTCCCTGGGATGAAAGCTTTAAAAATGAAGGTGCTTACGCTCAAACCACATTTCATGTATTTACCAAGAGCGATGATAACAACCCAGATAGCGAACTGCCAATATTGACTTATAACAGTCCCGAAGGTGTTTACGGTGCAGAGCCGATTTTACTTGATTTTTATTTAACCAACGCTCCACTACATATACTTGCTAAAGATAATCCCGATAATCCGATTGCAGATTGGCGAATTCGCTGCACAATTAATGGTGAAAGTTTTATTATTGATAGATGGCAAACGATATATCTAAAAGGATTGAATCAAGGTCAAAACTGGGTGAAGTTAGAGTTTTTAGATAATCAAGGGAATCCAGTCAAAAACGTTTATAACAGTACTGTTAAAGTTATTAATTACGAGCCAAAAGGTAAAGATACTCTTGCGAAAATTGTTAGAGAAGAACTTTCTGCTGAGGAATTGCGGGGAATTGTAGACCAAGATTATGCGGTTGAAATTCCAACAGAAGTAAATCCAGAAAAGCAATTAGAAGAAAAGTCAGATAAAGGTAGATTTTTTGATAGATTTAAGCGCAGTAAAGAAGATAAAACATCTGCTCCACAACCTACTGTAGAATCAACTCCAGAAATCATTGAAATACCACAACCGGAAATTATCAATCCTGAAGATACATTAGAAGAAACGATTCCAGAAAAAATTGAAACACCAGAATCTGAGAATGAATTAAAAGAAACAATTCCCCAAGTAATAGAAACACCCGAATCGAAACCTGAATTAGAAGAAACAATTCCAAAAGTAATCGAAACTCCCCAAACAGAAACACCAGAAGTGGAAACTACAGCAATTCCACAACCTGAGAATGAGAAATCAAAACTAGATGGATTTTTGAATCGGTTCAAACGTAATAAAGAAGATAAAACAATAATTCCAGAACCTACAGTAGAATCAACTCCAGAAATAATTGAAACACCAGAATCCGAATCTAATTTAGAAAAGATAATTCCGGAAGTAATCGAAACACCACAATCGGAACCTGAATTAGAAGAAACTATTCCAGAAGAGATTGAAATTCCACAACCCAAAATTAATCAAGAAGAACCACAATCAGCAAAATCAAAACTGGATGGATTTTTAAATAAATTCAAGCGTGATAAAGAAGATAAAACGTCAATTCCGCAACCGGAAATTATTAATACTCCGACAGAAGAAGTTAAACCAACTCCAGAATTACCGACATTACCAGAAATTGTCGAACCTTTAGAAAATGAAACTCCAATAACTCAACAGGATATACCTGAACCAGAAATTGAAGTAGCTCCAGAAGGGAAATCTACGACTAAGAAATTAGGAGAGTATTTTAAACGTCCTCAACGTACAAATCCTGTAATAAATCCGGAAGTTAATGTAGAAATCAAACCTGTTCCGGAGCAGAAACAGGAAACGACTGTTCCCGAAATACCTGCTCGGACGAAAGTTGTTCCATAGATAATCTACAGAGACGTAATATATTACGTCTCTACATTACTAATTCATCATTCCCAATAAATAAATGTCTCGCATTCGTTCACCGGAATTACCGCAAAATTATCTTTGGTTAAATACAGATAAACCTTTTTCTTTAAAACAGCTTAGAGGAAGAATTGTAATTCTTGATTTTTGGACTTATTGCTGTATTAATTGTCTTCACGTTTTACCAGATTTAAAATATCTTGAACAGAAATATAAAAGTAGCGTTACGGTAATTGGGGTACATTCGGCTAAATTTGATAATGAAAAAGAAACCGAAAATATTCGTCAAGCTATTTTACGTTATGACATTGAGCATCCGGTTTTAGTTGATAAGAATTTTCGAGTTTGGCAAGAATATGCTGTAAAAGCTTATCCCACTTTCGTAATCATAAATCCCCAAGGTTATATTGTCGCGACTTTGACGGGTGAACGTAAACGTGAGATTTTAGATGAGTTGATTTCAAAGCTAATTCAACAGCATCAAGAAAAGAATACGATTGATTTTCGAGAAATTGATTTAATTTTAGAAAAACAGAAAACACCTTTAATTACACCTTTAGCTTTTCCCGGTAAAGTATTAGCTACTGACTCGAAATTATTTATCGCTGATTCAGGACACCATCGGATTGTAATTAGTAACTTAGAAGGTAAATTGTTATATCTTATTGGTAGCGGTAAACCTGGTTTAAAAGATGGTAACTTCACCGAAGCTGAATTTTTTGCTCCTCAAGGAATGGCTTTTGATGATGTAAATAATATTTTATATGTAGCCGATACAGAAAATCATGCTATCCGAAAAATAAATTTTAAAAATCAAAATGTAGAAACTATTGCTGGTATTAGAGAAAATCTTAATTCTCCTTGGGATTTAGTACAATTATCAAATAAATTATTTATAGCGATGGCTGGTTCTCATCAGATTTGGGAATTGGATTTAGAAAATAATATGATTAAAAATTACGCTGGTAGAGGTGCAGAATCTTGTTTTGATGGTGAACTTTTTGAATCAGCTTTTGCTCAACCCAGCGGTATTACTACTGATGGTCAAAAATTATATATTGCTGACAGCGAAGTTAGTTCGATTCGTAGTATTGATTTAGAAAAAGGATTAGTTAAAACAATTTGTGGAAGTGGAGATTTAAATGCTTTTGGAGATGTTGACGGACAAGGTTTTGATGTGAGATTGCAGCATTGTTTGGGGATAGAAT
>CAKZYM010000097.1 GCA_937884685.1 uncultured Calothrix sp. | reverse complement strand
TAGCTATTTGTTCAAGTACTTTAACGGCTGGATGCTTTGGCTGATATACAGCTAAGGGCATTCGTTCTTCTGTTGCATCAACAAAGGTGGTAGAACGAGAAATGGGAGTCAGGACTTTTCCTACAGAGGCAAGTTGTTCTTGGATGGCTCCCAAGGTGCGGGTGTCCTGGGAATTACGGGCATCGTATTTAGTAGGGACAAATCCGCCTATTTCTAAAGAGCGGTTGACTCTAGTGCGAACTCTGGCGACGGTTTTAAGGAGTTCGTTGGTGCCTTCAAAGGCTTTGAAGTGGGTTTCTATGGGTACGAGGACGTGAGTCGCTGCGACGAGAGAAACGTAACTTAGCAGTCCCAAACTAGGAGGACAATCTATCAAGATAAAGTCGTAATCTTCTTGAATTGGTTCAATGGCGTATTTGAGGCGAAAGTCGCGCAAATCAGCATTGACTAATTGCATTTCCGCCGTACTAAGGGTTGTGTTAGTAGGTGCCAAGTCCATGCCGTGAATCCCCTCGGAAATAGGTAGGGGTTGTTCTTCGACTATGGCATCATACATACTTTTCTCCAATTCTCTGGGAACTAAGCCCATAAAAATTGTTAAGGAACCTTGCGGGTCCATGTCTATGAGCAGGACGTTGTGTTTCCTGCGTGCTAGGTGATAGCCCAGGTTTTGGGTTAGGGTGGTTTTCGCAACCCCGCCAGCCTGGTTAAAAACTGCGATGATTTTGGTCATGAGTAATTTAAGTGACCTGCCCCGTTACAATAATAAAGATAACTGCTTATGTGTTAATTATTGCTGTTAATTTGAGAAAGGGGGCTGCTGTTTTATTAAATACTATTTATTGTTACAGAAACCCACGTTGTATATGAAAGCGATTATTTAATGATAAAACTTTGATTTGTTATTTGTATAACTAATTATGTGCAAATCCAAGGATTTGCACCAAAAAGTTGGACTAGCTTCTCTAGAAACTAATTAAAGACTCTTGGTAGATTAAACAGGTAGTACGCTGATTATACTCTCGCGAGAGTATAATCAGCGTCAATGCTCAACAGAACTACTTTTAGTTGATAAATTACAAGGCACGGAAGATTTGAACATTATTTAATCTTACCGCGCCCCCGTTTCACCCAGCCTCTCACATTTTTTTTCAATCCCCAATATCCAGCAATTTCTTTATCTGAAATTATTAGTATTCAAAAGAACAGACAAAAATAAAAAAACAAGTAATATTACTAATAGGAAAAGAAATACGGCTTTAACTTCTCACAAGAAGCGCCCCCGACAGCCCTAGTATTTTAGATATTAGCGCAAAGTCGCCCCGCTTTTATGGTCATTAGTTAATAATAATGACGGTAGGACGGGTTTAAACTTATACAAATGGAAATATACCTCGTTTCCGTTCATAGTGTGTTCCGTGGCTACACGGGTGAAAACTTTGTGGCAGCCCATTGTTTACGTTTGCAGAATACCTCAAAACTGTGGATAGTGTGCTCATAGGAAATCAATGTTCCTTTATATATAGGACATGACCGAAAGGATTTTGGATTATAGATGGTTTCAAGCAAGAGGTTTTCAAGCATGGAAATAATCCTGCGGATGTCCTTAAGTCCCTCCGGGACGACCTTCGGTACGGACACGCGCTCGAAGACCGCAAATCCCGGCATCCAAAATTTATTGACGGTTCCCTATGGCTCATAAGTTAACAATGATACTGATGTAGTTCCTAGAAAGGCTCGGAGATAACAGCTAAATGTAAAATATAATACAGAAATATGTCTTAATGTTGCCAACAAGATTAATCAAGAAAGCATCCTCGGAAGAGGAGCCGAAAATAATTCAAAAGCTTGTGATTGCTGCATCCTTTACCAGTGAACCTGTGAAGGATTCTCTTGACTTTTGGATGCAAGAAATCGGAATCCCCTGTTCGATTGAGTTTGCTCCTTATAATCAAATATTCCAACAGTTACTCGATGGTAATAGTATTACGCTACAGAACTCAGAAGGAGTAAATCTGATTCTGATAAGGTTTGAGGATTGGTATTTTACGGAGGAAACTTTTAAGAGCAGTGTAGAGGAGTTCTTGTTGGCTATGCAAGGTGCTACACAAGTTTCCAAAATTCCTTATCTGGTATGTATTTGTCCGTCTTCTCCCCAAGTACTTGTAGATAGCAATCGAGTGCAGTTGTATAGGGAAGCAGAAGCTCAGTTGGTAACTGAATTAAACAATATTAGTGGTGTGTATGCCATCGCACCACAAGAGTTGAACGCTATTTATCCAGTTGCAGATTACTACGATCCTTACGGGGAAACACAAGGAAAAATTCCCTATACTCCATCTTTTTTTTGTGCCTTGGGTACAATGTTGGCGCGAAAAATTCGTGCTTTGAAAAGTCTACCATTAAAAGTAATTGTCCTCGATTGTGACAATACTCTATGGAGTGGAGTTTGTGGTGAAGATGGTGCTACTGGGGTAAAGATTAATTTTGCGTATAGAGCATTCCAAGAATTTATTTTGGCACAGCAGGAAGCGGGGAAGCTGATTTGTTTGTGTAGTAAGAATCAAGAGGAAGATGTTTTTGCGGTGTTTGAACAACATGGAGATATGTTGTTAAAGAAACATCATTTGGTAAATTGGCGCATTAATTGGCAACCCAAATCTGAGAATTTAAAATCCCTTGCTGCGGAATTGCAATTGGGTTTGGATAGTTTTATATTTATTGATGATAATCCAGTTGAATGTGGGGAAGTTAAGGCTAATTGTCCCCAGGTTTTAACACTACAACTTCCTGAAGAATCCCAGCAAATTCCCCAATTTCTTCAGCATATTTGGGCATTTGACCAAATACAAGTAACTAAAGAAGATAAGAAAAGAACTGAACTTTATCAGCAAAATGTTCAGCGTCAGCGTTTACATCAAGAGTCGCTAACGTTTACTGATTTTCTAGCTAGATTGGGTTTAGAAATTCAAATTACTCAGATGAAACCGGAAGATTTATCACGGGTTTCTCAATTAACTCAACGTACTAATCAGTTTAATTTCACCACTATTCGACGTTCGGAAAGTGAGATTCAACAACTTTGTGATTCTGGTGTTTTAGATTGTCGAGTTGTTTGTGTAAAAGACCGATTTGGGGATTATGGTAAGGTCGGTGTAATGTTGTTTTCATTTGATAATGAAATATTGAAAGTAGATACTTTTTTACTCAGTTGTCGGGTGCTTGGTAGAGGTGTAGAGCATCGAATGCTTTCTTACTTGGGTGAAATAGCGCAAGATAGAGGATTGAGCAAAGTTAATGTTTTATATCAACCGACTCAGAAAAATAAACCAGCTTTCTTATTTCTTGAAGGTATTAGCGAGAAATTTAGGCAGAATGAAGATAAGCAGGATGAATATAAGCAGGAAAATAATAATAGCTGGTTATTTCAATTTTCATCCACAGCTTTGACTCAGTTAATTTTTAATCCAAGTAAAGTAGAAACAGAAATTGCATCTTCACAGGATGTTCAACAGAATAATTCCGATATAATTAAAATTACAAATGCTTCAGAGTTACAAGACTCTTCAGATGTAATTACTTTGGAGCGGATTGCCAAACAATTATATAGACCAGAGGTTATACTTCAAGAAATTTTATCCCGACAACAACGTCAACCTCGGAAATTAGAAATTGAATTTATTGCTCCTCGTAATTCTGTGGAGGAAAATATTGCTAATCTATTTGCTGAAGTTTTAAAGGTTGACCGGGTTGGTATTGATGATAATTTTTTTGAGTTAGGTGGAGATTCCTTATCTGCTACCCAATTATTTTCTCGATTGCGAGGTGCTTTTAAACTAGAGTTATCTCTAAATATTTTATTTGAATACCCTACAGTAAGTGGCTTGTCTGAAACTCTTCAGGTATTACAAAATACAACCAAAAATATAGATTTTACTTCTATTAATTATGAGAAATATGAGTATGAAGAAGGTATTTTATAGATGAGCAAAATCTATAATTATTGTTAATCGGTCGATTATATATTTTTTATTAAATTATCAATAAATGTTGTTATTAGGGCGTATTATAATTTAGTTTATAAGGCACCAAAAGTAGCACATATTTTTGATTGAGAGGAGAATATAAACCAAGTTTTTCTTCTCTAATAGAAATATTTACATTCCTTATGATTGACAATAAAAAACCGCATTGAAAAGTGCGGTTTCCATACCACTTGCTCTAAGTTGGGAAACCTTACCAACTTAGTGGCTTGCCACGAGCAACTTTTTAAGATAGAAGCACAAAAGACTATTCTATAGTGGAAGATTACCTAACGGATTGAGGCAGGGAGTGAGAGAGAAATTTTTATAGGTAATTTTAGAGCGGCAAGGTAGTGACAACCAACAACTAACCACTAACAACCAACAACTAACAACTAACAACAAACAACTAACAACTAACAACTAACAACCAACAACCAACAACTAATGACTATAGTAAAATTTTTATCTGATTTAAAAGGTTTAGGAATTAATATTTGGGTTGAAGATGAGCAGTTACGTTATCGCGCTCCCAAGGGAGTAATGACATCAAACCTAAAGCAAGAATTAATTGGCATAAAAAAGGATATTATAGCTTTTATTCAACAAGCAAAAATTGATAATCAAGCCACAGATACCGTTATAGAAAATGTTTCACGAGCAGGAAATTTACCTTTATCTTTTGCTCAACAACGTATGTGGTTTGGCTATCAATTAGATAATAATAATCCTTTTTATAATGAAAGTTTTCAAATTAAAATTACAGGAAATTTAAACATTCCTGCTTTGGAAAAAAGTATCAATGAAATTGTCCGTCGTCACGAAGTTTTACGGACAAGCTTTCCCACTATAGAAGGAAAACCCTTACAACAAATTCATCCTTGTTTGAGCGTAAATTTACCGGTAATTGATGTACGGGGTTTACCAGAAGCGGAAGTACAACAAATTATTATCTTTGAAGCAAGGAAACCTTTTGACCTCAGCAATGGTCCTTTATTACGAACTACTTTATTACGTCTTGATTCAGAATCCTATGTGCTGATATTAGTAATGCACCACATCATTACTGATGGTTGGTCTATGGGAGTGTTTTTTCAAGAGTTATCTACCTTTTATCAAGATGCAATATCCACAGACACCAGGGGTGGAGACGTTGCATGCAACGTCTCTACAAGGTTACCAGAATTACC
>CAKZYM010000096.1 GCA_937884685.1 uncultured Calothrix sp. | reverse complement strand
ATATAACTTACCAATTTATTTTTGGAATTCCCCGTTGTTCCAAGTAAATACTGCTACGGCTTAATTGCTATCTCATATTATGAACAGCACCAACTAGATATTAATACTTTGAGGTATCTGAGAAGGAAGCATATATTCATAGGTAAAACCGTTTCTATTGCGTTGATTTATTGTTGTTTCAACATTCAATAGATTCTGCTGAAATTCTTCTAGAACTGGTTTCACACAGGAATCTTTGAAGTGATTCTGGGGATAATCACCCAATCTTGTATAGTAAATAGACCCCAGTAATTGCAGTATATTCAATTGTTTTTCCGCTTGCTTTAAGGGTGGGAGCAAATTGAAGTAGTCTTGTTCGGTAACATCACCTTTGAGAACGGAGACTGGCTGATAACCAGCTAGAGGAACAGCAGGAGCATAACTCATTATATTTTTCTGGGGAAAATTCACTGCTGCGTGTTGGGCGCTACCAGTAAAAATAATTAGTGTTATAGCATCAATTAAATAATCTAAAGTTTGAATACGCCCATCTTTTTCACCAAAATCATAAACTCTTCCACCATCATAAGCTCCAGCTTCTAAAGCCCAATTTTGGAGACATACATCATTTTGCACATCTTCATCGCTTTTATAATATATGTTTAAATAGTCCGAAACCCATTTATGAATTGTATTCCAAATTAACAGTGCGTCATCTCGGTAAGGATATACGGGTAATTTTTCAATATCGTCTACACCCCGTTTTTTCAGTTGCTTTGGTAACATAGCTTCATTGAAACTATAGTTTTGCAAATCTGCTTCTATTAAAGCTCTGGCACTATCAATTGTTGATGAAAGTAGTTTATCTACATCACCACCGGGAGCAATTAAAGACTCTTGGGCTAAATTATTTATATTTAAAGTGCCTTTAAAATGTGGTAAAAGCAGTAAACTGAGCGGATGATTGTCTGGTAGCTGACGATTAATCGCGATCGCAAATCGACCAACAAATAGGTGAGTCCGTCCCAAGTGACTTAAAGCTTCGTGGAAATTAGCATCCGCTATTTCTACAATAGTTTTGGCTAATAACCAAGCGTATTTACCAGATTTAGGAGTAATAATAGGCGCATCCAAAGGGTTTTGGGCACATTGAATTGCGACTGGTTGCATCAGAGGTGATAACTCAGAATTTTTGGGAACTGCAAACAATGCTAAAGGTGCATAACTATACTTTTGCTCTTCAGGAAAAGTACCGTTAGTAGCCCCCGATAAAATTTTATAGTCAGCTAGATAAAGCCTTCCTTCCTCCATCGCTGCTAACAATAAATCATCATTTCCCATGACCTCTTGATATTGAGTTTCTGTTACCGGAAACTCCAGTTCCAAGTTATTTATCCTCTCAATCATCAGGGGATTATACCCAGCAACTCTCATATAGGCAAAAACTTCGTCTTCGGAGAAATTATCAGCTATTTCTGGTAGCTGTATCCTCGTAAATAATTTGTTATACTCCTGCAAACTGGTTACGTGTTTTTTCGGATGTAACTTAAATAGAAGTTTAAAAATCAGATTGAGTAAATTACCAAAAATTAAGAGTACGATTGTTCTGGATACGGGGGGTATGAAAAATATAATTACCTTGGTTAAAAAACTAGGAGAATTAAAGTTTTCGGAATTGTATCTTGATTTTACAGTTTGAATAATCTCCTTGGGTAAGTTGGGATTTATCCATCTCGCAATCAATTTATTAAAAGTCGTAATCAGAGTATTAATCAAAATATTTATGACTTGTTCAGCTACCAAACCAAACCAAATCATAGAGGGATACTCCTTCCAAGGAAGTTTATCCACCATCGCAATAGATGGGATATGGGTATAGTTATATTTATATCTACGTCTAGCAGTTTTTAATTTACGATTATTTTTATTCTCTGCATCAAAAGAATTCATCAACAATATTCCTCATTTTCAATTTTTTTTCAAGAAGGCAGAAGTACGTTCGGTCTGATGGGCAGAAGGAAATCTGACGACCTACTCTCTCGCGACCGTAGGAAGCAAGGGTTTAAGACCCCTGCCGCAACAAAGTTTGGCGGCTTACAATTAGTGGCGAGTCTGTTAGCGCAGCGTGTCCGTTCAGCTTGCTGACCCGTTAGGGTAAGGACATATCCCCCACGCTTCTTGTTCCTTCTGACTTCTAAGTCGGGCAGTAGGCAGTCGGCAGTGGAAAGGAGTAATAAGACTTACATTATTGGTGGTGTTAGCGTAGCGTGCCCGGAGGGCATACCAATTGTTTCATGGGGACTGCCTTCTCCAACGGACTTGAAAGCTTAAACAACAAAAGATACAACACTTCTTTTCACTTTTCAGCATTGCGTTTAGCAAAATATCAATTGCAAGATACGCTCACTTCTCTTCTCAAAAGCATTGTATACCTAAATTAATACTTAAATATACTTCATATAATATATAACTGAATTTATAAATATTTTCACTGTTTATACTTATTTAATAATATTTCTGTAGCATTCATTGTACGGAACTGATTGTGGTTTTGATGAAATTTCAATTGCTTAAGTTTTTATAATTTTTTGAGCTATTTTTACATTGTTTTGCAGCATACAGACGAATTGCTAGAAAAAGTTCGTTCTGGGCTTTCTCACAGTGCTAGGGTTTACATGAGGGCGATGCCGTATACTATCTTGCGGCAAACTGAGGCAATTCGATTATTCTATTTGCTTAAAGAATATCAAAAATTGTTTCACGGCAGCTTGTAGCTATAAGCTACCATGCTGTAAGCTATTCTACATTATTTAACGCAGCATATCCGAGCGCGGGTGTTGGTTTAGCGGTATACTACCGTGTCCGCATGTTTACACAGGTGATTCCCGAGGCATGGTGCAACTGGATTTAGGGCATAATTTATTTTACTCAAGATGAATATTCAACAACCAAAAATTCTCATTGTTGATGACCATCGCTTACTGTTAAATGGAACCATTAGTTTGGTAAGCGAGCGCTTTCGGGATGCCCAAATATTCTCAGCTCAAACCGTTCAAGAAGCTCTCATAGAAGTTGCTGAGCATTCTCCCGATTTGGCGATCGCCGACTTATCTATTCCCCAGGAATCGGGGAAAACAGCCCAAATAGAGCATGGATTGGGGTTACTCAAGCAATTAATGCAAGATTATCCGCAACTTAACTTGA
>CAKZYM010000095.1 GCA_937884685.1 uncultured Calothrix sp. | reverse complement strand
CCCTCTGCCCCCTCTGCCTCCTCTGCCTCCGCTGCCCCCTCTGCCCCCTCTTCCCCCTCTTCCCCCTCTCCCCCCTCTTCCCCCATCCGGTTATAATTAACTTTTCTTAAACTACACAATTCCTATGGGACGCAACCGTTCTAAATCGGATTTACCATCAAAAATGTGTCCGGTGTGTCAGCGTCCTTTTACCTGGCGCAAAAAGTGGGCAGATTGCTGGGATGACGTAAAATATTGTTCTGAACGTTGCCGTCGTCGGCGTTCGCAAGCTAATAAAAATAGTGATAGTTAAGTGTCTGGAAGTGAGATTATAGATATTAATTCTCAATATTCTTAAACCCAACCGAACCTAAATAGATAAAAAGTAACAATAAATCTGCTTCTGGTTCTACTAATCGCTTATTGCCAATAAATTTTTCTATAAAACCACACAAAACTAATACATATGAATCTCAAGGTACAACCTAAATAAATCATTCTCGGTGGAGCAGGTAGTTCTCTCCAAGGTAAAGGAGGAGTGGACAAGGTACGCAGTTCTCTCCATAAGGTAATAGAAGAAGTTTATTCTGTACTGATGTCCGGAGGTAGTGCAAGTGAAGCGGTGGTCAAGGGTTGTCAAATGTTAGAGGATGACTCTTGTTTTAATGCTGGTACTGGTTCGGTGCTGCAATCGGACGGTCAAGTTCGCATGAGTGCTGCTTTGATGGATGGTACAAAACAAAGTTTTAGCGGTGTAATTAATATCACGCGAATTCAAAACCCGATTGATTTAGCAAAAGCTCTACAAAGTTCTCCTGACCGAGTTCTCTCGGATTATGGTGCTGCTGAGTTTGCCAGAGAATTACAGACTCCCACCTACAACCCTCTAACTGACCTACGTCTTGAGGAGTGGTTGCAAGAGCGCCAAGATGACTTTAAAAAGTCTATGGCTGGAGTCGTAGCCGAGAAAGAATTGGCATCCAACAGCAATGCCGGACGCGGTACCATTGGCGTAGTGGCTTTGGATGGTCAAGGTAATCTATCCGTTGGAACTTCTACCGGTGGTAAAGGCTTCGAGCGTATCGGACGTGTGAGTGATTCTGCTATGCCTGCTGGTAATTATGCTACTAGCGATGCGGCGGTAAGCTGTACGGGTATTGGTGAAGATATTATCGATGAATGTTTGGCACCACGAATTGTGGTGCGTGTAGGTGACGGGATGACGCTTCAAGATGCTATGCAGCGTTCGTTTGCTGAATCTCAAGAAAATAAGCGAGATTTGGGAGCCATTGCCATTGATGCAAAAGGAAATATTTCTTGGGGTAAAACCAGCGAAGTATTGCTTGCTGCTTACCATGACGGCAAAAATATCGGAGACACATTAGAAGCATCGGAAGAGATGCAGGTTGGGGGTTTGTAAATAATAGGGCATGGGGCATTGGGCATGGGAAATTGAGTTAGGAGTTAGGAGTTAGGAGTTAGGAGTGAGTAATGATATTAAAATTTCTCCTTGTCTCCTTGTCTAACTATTCCCAATGCCCAATGCCCAATCCCCTATTCCCATCTCTTACTTACTCTTCTGAACCCATCCTTCTTTAACAGTTTG
This sequence comes from uncultured Calothrix sp., assembly GCA_937884685.1. Classification (GTDB taxonomy): domain Bacteria; phylum Cyanobacteriota; class Cyanobacteriia; order Cyanobacteriales; family Nostocaceae; genus Rivularia. The sequence continues at coordinate 8,106 of CAKZYM010000095.1, read as the reverse complement.
ACGCGGACGAGCAATAACTAAGCTGTTGTCGGGGACATCATCTGTGATGGTTGAACCGGCTGCTACGTATGCATTGTCACCGACGGTGATTGGTGCAATTAAAACGCTATTACAACCAGTTCCGGTGTTGTTACCGATGATAGTTTTATGTTTTTTAACACCATCATAGTTAGCTGTAATGGTACCCCCACCAATATTTGATTCTGTACCAATGGTTGTATCTCCCAAATAAGACAAGTGAGCGGTTTTGCTACCGTTGCCTAGTTTGGTCTTTTTCAATTCTACGAAGTTACCGATACGGCATTTTTCCCCGACTTCAGCATGACCGCGTAAGTGAGCGTAAGGACCTATTTGGGTTTCGTTTTGAACGGTACTATCAGTAATTACTGAATATTTAACGGTAACGTTTTCACCAATTAAGCTATTTTCAATGAAGCTTCCAGGCCCAATTTTACTTCCTGCTTTAATAACTGTATTGCCCCTTAAATGGGTCTGAGGTTCAATAATTACGTCTGGCTCTAATTCTACTGTTTCATCAATGGTGATACTGGCGGAGTCTATCAAAGTAACACCAGCTTTCATCCATTTTTCTTTGATTCTTGCCTGTAATATATCGTAAGCAGCAGATAATTGTAAGCGGTCGTTGATGCCTCCAATTTCTTGGAAATCTTCTACGTCTACCGCCATGACTGGAGTTACTTGAGTTACAGCATCGGTAAGGTAATATTCTTTTTGAGCGTTGTTTGCTTCTAAGTGAGGTAGTATCTTTTCCAAATCTTGCCAGCGGAAACAGTAAACTCCAGCATTAATACGCTGATTTTCTTTTTGAGCAGAAGTACAGTCTTTGTCTTCTTCGATTTGCTGTACTACATTATTCTCATCGCAAAAAACTCGCCTTTAGCCTTTAGGATTGGGGAGCTTTGCTGTCATTACAGTGGCAGCGTTTTGGTTTTCTTGATGAATTTCTAGGAAATGTTTTAGAGTTTCGCTGCGTAGTAATGGTACATCACCATTAAGGATAAGCAAGTCTCCATTGTAGCCTTTTAAATGAGGCAGTAACTGTTGGATGGCATGACCCGTTCCTAACTGCACGGTTTGTTCTACAAATTCTAAATCGGGAATCGGCCCCAAGGCTGTTTTGACCTCTTGTGCTTGATACCCAACAATTACCATCCGACGTTCTGGTTGGAGCGGTTCAACACTGTGAATCACTCTTTCTACAAGTGATTTTCCACCCAAAGAATGTAAAACCTTGGGTAGGTTTGATTTCATTCTTGTACCGCGTCCAGCCGCTAAAATTGCTACTACTACCATAATCAGCCAACAGCTATAAGTAAATACGATTGCATATTTTATTTTCGGCTTAAATATACCCGATTACATAGCAAACCGAAATGTTAATCGCTTACAATTAGCTGTTATTTATAGTGCTGATAAATTCAGTAAACTGTTGCATGAGTTTTTTGTCACGCCAACCTTTTTCTGTTTCTTCCATCATGATTGATAATGCTTCGGTTGGCGTAAAGGCTTTTTTATAAGGTCTTTCGCTTGTTAAAGCATCGTAAATATCAATCAGTTGAAATATTTGAGCTAAGAAAGGAATTTCATCCTCCTTTAACCCGTCAGGATAGCCAGAACCATCCCAACGTTCGTGATGGCTGCGAATAATAGGGATTACTCCGCGCATACTACGCAATGGCTGACAGATTTGTTCTCCAATTAAAACGTGCTGTCTCATTTCTTCCCACTCATCAGGAGTCAGTTTTCCTTTTTTGAGCAGTACCGCATCGGAAATCCCTACTTTACCGATATCATGAAGATAACCGCCCCACATTAAATCCCGAACTTGATAGCGTGTCAGCCCCAGATACTCGCCAAAAGCTTTACCTAAGTTTACTAACCGCTCGCAATGGTCTCCGGTGTTGGGGTCGCGGCTTTCAATTGCTCTGGCAATCGAAAACAGTGCTTTTTCAGCATGGTCTAAATCTTCATTCAAGCGTTTTTGACGCACCAAAGATTTGACCCGTGCAGCTAATTCAACTCTGTCAAAGGGTTTACTGAGAAAATCATCCGCCCCTACTTCTATCCCCCGGATTCGTGACCTTCTATCGTTTAAGGCCGTAATGAAAATTACCGGGATTAACCTTGTTTGCTCGTCCTGCTTCAACAGTTGACAAACTTCAAAGCCATCCATTTCTGGCATCATTACATCCAGCAAAATCAAATCCGGTTGCTTCTGAGCAACTAAATGTACGGCAGTGGAGCCACTTTCTGCTTCAATAACTTCGTAGCCTTCCATTCCTAGAAGGGCTACAGCAGTCATTCGACTGGCAGCATGGTCGTCCACTACTAATACTTTGGGGGCATCATTTTCAAAGCTATTTAACGTATACCCCTTCTTCTGTAAGGTTGTTGAGACTAATAAATCCTTACTAGCATTTTTCAACACATAATTACTAGAGTCCTCACTGTCAGTTTCTTTAATCTTTAAATCATGATTGGATAATTCCGACCTATGAATTTCCGATTCCGTTGATAAGGCATGATTTTTACCGATTCCATGATATGAGGTTGTGGGGTTTGACCCACTAACTTTTACGTCGGTAGAGCCTGTATAATTGGATTTCCATTGAATCACAAAGGTACTCCATTTGTTTAGCAACAATGCAATATGCTCAACAACTAGTTTAGTACTTTAATGTATTTTAAAAAGCATTTTTAAAGGCTTATAATTGTTTATGCCTAATTATCTTCCTAAAAAACACAGGACTAATTGTTTTAATATTTTTTTTAATAATGTAGATAAATAATGGCTACATTTTTTCAAATTTCGGTAAGTATAGTATGGCGAATTAAAGCCAATTCTCAATCAGGTTTTACACGGAGATTTATATTTATACCCACATTCACATAATCTTTAAATCACAGTATTTACATCATACTTTTAGATTTTTTGTTGTAGTAAATGACTGATTTTCTTGCATTTATAGTAGTTTCGCCGAACGAGTAACATATTTGTTTATCTATGTACGGCACTAACAAAAGTAACACTGAATAATTTATAAGTACTATTCATTACATTTTTCAAATTGGATAGCTTCAGATATTAAGTATTAATTCTAACTATATTTTTTAACTGCGTAATGCGAGAAGTTGCGGTTATGTACAAACAGATATGATACAAGCAATTGCCGCAATCATTGTTAACTAATATACATGTAACCAGCGTTTGCGCCAATGTGATGTAGCTTCTAAGTCAGAAGCTTGTTGCTCTAGTTTGCGCCGTTGGATAATAGTTTCGGGGGTGTCAGTTAGCTCTGGATCTCGGTAGGGAACCGCAGCACGAGTTAGTAAATGTTCTTTTTCCCGCTGCGAGAGGTGAGGAAATTTGTGTACTGGAGAATTTGAATTATTTGTTTCACCTGTGCAGCATGAGATATTAAATCCTGCTACGGTACCGGGGGCTTTTCTACCGACAGGAGAAGTTGAACTGATACTCAATCCAGTATTTGCCAGTGCATTGCGTACAGAAGCGGCACAAGAATAAGTAGCTAACAAACCATCTGGCTGTAAACACTGAGAAACTAGCTGTAAAAATTCTACTGTCCACAGGTGAGGACATTGAGGTGGTGAAAAAGGGTCAAGAAAAATTGCGTCGGCTTTGAAGCCAGATTGATACACTTGATTGATTTTATCCCTAGCATCACCCATTAACAGTTTGGCTTTCAAGGATTGTTTTTGTACCTGATGTTCAAAAGCTAACTTAGTCAAGCTATCTATCAAATTAGTATCGCAATTCTCAAATAATTGATGTTCAATTGCTGCTTGGGGTACTCTTGGGTTTATTTCCAAACCAATTATTTCTATATGACAATTAGGATTAATTTCCCAAATTTTTTCAATTGCTGTTGCCGTGTTGTATCCTAGTCCATAACAAACATCTAATAATCGCAAAACTGGTAATGAAGCTTTTTCTATTAATAAGGTAGGAACAACATATTTAAAATAGCTTTCTTGTTTGGCTCCGAAATGACTGTGAAATGATTCGTTAAATTCTTTAGAAAAGAAAGTCTTGGAGCCATCTGCCGTGGGTTGAGGTGTAAAATCTTGATTAGCCATTAGATTTTGGATTTTAGATTTTGGATTTTGGATTTTAGATTTTTAGTAAAGCTCTTAGTTGATGGTCCACATCCTACGGATGAAAATTGATGATCCACACCCTTTGGGTGAAAAATTATGAAAGATACAGATTCGATTGTTTCTAGTAAATGGCTTTTTGAAAATCTGAATCATCCTGATATTGCAATATTTGATTGTCGTTTCTCTTTAGCTAACCCACAACTTGGAAAGCAGCAATATCAAACTAGTCATATTCCGGGTGCATATTATTTAGATTTAAACAAAGACCTTTCATCGACTTTACAGAAACATGGAGGAAGACATCCTTTACCAAATATTTACGAATTTGCCGATAAATTATCAGCAATGGGAGTAAATTCGGGTCAAACCTTTGTTGTGGCTTATGATGATTCGCGATTTGCATTTGCATCTCGTTTGTGGTGGTTGCTGCGGTATTTAGGACACGAACAAGTAGCAGTTTTAAATGGAGGTTTTAACGGATGGGTTGCATCTAATTATCCGGTTACAGATAATATTCCTTTCAAGGGGAACGGTAAATTTACACCCCAGCTACAAACACACATGATAGTAGATAGGGAAACCGTCAAAAACCGTAAAGATTTACCTCAAACTGCTTTAATTGATTCAAGAGAAAGCGACCGTTACCAAGGTATTAGAGAACCAATTGATAAAATAGCTGGTCATATACCCGGTGCAATTAATTATCCTTGGAAAGAAGTAACAAATTCTGACGGTTATTTACTTCCACAACAACAGCAATATAACCGTTGGTCGGAACTAGAAAATAATCAAGAAATCATAGTTTATTGCGGTTCTGGTGTTACAGCTTGTGTTAATTTACTTTCTTTAGAATCAGCAGGTATTCATAAAGCTAAACTTTATCCCGGTAGTTGGAGCGACTGGATTAGTTATGAGTAGCGAGTAGTAAGTAGCGAGTAATGAGTAATAAGCACGGGAATGGTGAAAGCTAGACAAGGGAACAAACTTACTTGCGACTCCTAATTCTTAACTCCTAACTCATAACTCCTAACTCCTAACTACTTATTAAAATTGTCCTATATCCCAACTGTAGTTAACGCTGAAAAACCAGCCATCAAAATCAATGTTGCGATCAGTGGAACCACCTAGAGTAAAGCCACTTTGTAAGTTGATGCTGCTGAGTTCTGATAAACCGTATTTTAAGTTAGCAGATATTCGGTGATACTGGTCTTCTCTTGTTCTTTCTAAAAAGTTGGACAAGCTAAACTGATAGTCAAGACCTACTCGTAATGACTGCTGTAAATAGTAATTTAAAGAGAACCATGCATAGTTGATAACTCGATTGCGTTTTTCTGGTGGGTTTGTCAAACTTAGGCGAAGTTCATAAAAGCTATCTAAATTCAATTTTGGGGCTAAAGTGTCTCTTCGTCCTAGGGATAAACGGAAAGAGTTTTCATTTAAAAATTTATCTCCTGACGCAAAACCAAAGCGGCTACTATTTTTAGAATAAAATAATTGCTGATTATTCCATCCAATTTCACCGTACATTTTATTAGTCAGTTGCTGGTAAATACCTAAGTTAAATCTTATCTGGTTATAGTCAAATTCGGATTTATCACTGTATCTTATTATGTTGCCGTCAATTGAGCCGTTTAAGTAGGTTTTTGGTGCAATTTTGAAAGGTGCTGCTGCAAGGGTAAGTCCAGAAAATATTAAACCGTCATCATCTGGGTCGTTTCTAGAAGAAAAGATATTGCTTGTATGAAAATAGCCTACACGACCAAGTAAATAGCCTACAGGTTTAAATTTTGCTACGGGTTTTTCGAGTTCTGGTGGTTGCTTTAGTTCTGGAACTTTGGGTGCAGTGATGGGAGTCTCCTGCACAATAATTGTGCCCAACTCATTATTAAAAGTTTGTTGATTTTGTTTGTTTTCTTCGAGTCGCTGTAATAATTTCTCTAATCTCTTAGAACGTTCGTCTTCTAAGGTATCTAATTTTTGTTCAACTTCTTCGGGAGAAGTTGCAGGAAAATCCGTGGGCTGATTTTCTAAAGGTGGAGGATTTTTCTCGACATTTTCTGGGCTAGGAGCTTCTGGTGGTGGCTCCGGATTTTGCACTATCTGCAAAGGTTTAGAATGTAATTTCCGATTTGGGGTTGAGATATCAGAGAATTCCGGAGGTATAATATTTTCATGGGTAGTAAGTGTATTGCCTACGGATGGTAAAACAATTGCATCTTCTGAAGAATCTAAAATTATATTATTCTGCATCGATTGCGAAACAATCGCATCTTCTATGGGTTCTGATTTAATAGGGAGCGATTTAAAAAATATTGGAATGCTTTTTTGCTTTTCTATCAATGCTTGCACTCCAGCATCAGTTTTATTAACAAGATGACTGATTTTCTTTGGCAAGATTAAGGCCGTATTTTTACTTTGCTTTATTTTTTTCTTGTTCTCTGCTTTAACTCTATTAAGATTTAAAGAAGATTTCTCAAATGACTTGGAAATTAATCCTGAAGCTTGCAAAGATGATATCGTTGATACAAGCTGCCCTTTTTCGGTTTGCCTGCGACTATTTGTCGCTTTTGCTACTTTGTTGTAAGTGCAGCAAAATGCTGTACTGCTAGATGCGAACATTAAATATATACACAGTTTTTGCCAATCTTTCGATTTCATATTAAACGTTGTTTTAGTGTGATTAGACTTAACTAAAGCAGTTATTAGTACTCTATCTACGTCCGAAATTCCATCCAAATTTAATATCTATAATTTATTGAAATAAAAACGAAATTTTAAGATAAACATATTTAATGCAAGACTACATAATTGCTCTGATTTTGCTGGTATCACGAAAGAACTGTAGAGTTAATAATATATAGTACATTCGCCTATTCTATATATAGATTTTTTAAATATACTTAAGCAGATTTACGTAAAAAAACTGCTATAACAGTTTACAGGCTCGAATTATTTACTGCGCCACCAATCTCGGCTAAAGCGGTAACTGTAAAATTATGCAAAGCACACTACTTTTATGTTCCGTAAGTTAGTTCCTCTAGTTATTGTCAGTGTATGGGGAGTTGTAATGATGCCGCTACCGCAAAAAGCGAGCGCATCAACTCCTTTGACTAGGGCTGTAGTCAAGAAGTTGCATAAATGGGTACAACTCATGCCTCGCAATCAACCCAAGCGTCGAGCTAGAAGAAACGATAGAATGATTCCTGGGGACGGTTTGGCTACAGGTAGAGCTTCTCTGGCTGATTTGCGTTTCAATGATGGTTCTTTAGCCAGGATTGGTGAGCGAGCAGTATTTAGATTTTTGCCTAGAACTCGAACATTTAGACTTTCAAACGGAACTGTATTACTCCTTATTCCACCGGGACAAGGACGAACAAAAATAAGAACTCGTAGTGCTGCTGCAACGATTCGTGGTTCGGCATTATTTGTACGTTATGACGAACAAACAGACACTACAGTTGTTGGTTCGCTGACTAATAGCGGTATAGAAGTTTTTAATAAAGATGAATCTCGCTCTCAAGTGCTTGAAGCGGGACAATTAATAGTAGTAGTTAAAGGAAGAATTCAGGGATTATATAACTTCGACCTAAGAACTTTTTACGAGACAAGCGATTTGGTGCGGGGACTTGATTTAACTAGTCGTAACAGTACGGTATCATCAGACCCTGCTATGGCTAGCGTTCAAGCTGAAACCTCCGAAGCTTTGGCAAAGCAGGTACCGATTAGTGGTGAAAAAGTAGTCAAAAATCCTTCTTTTATAAAACTAACTACTGCCCCTCCAAGCACATCTGGTGAAGAAATTACTCGAAATGGTTTACCTGTAGATTCTTTGGTAGACACGGGACAAGTTGTTATAACTACTCCCAAGAAGAACCAAGATAAATCACCTTCTAACAACAGCAATCCAATAAGCCCTCAAGCTCCAGCACCCTCAACTCCAACTCCTGCACCAGAAACACCTACTAC
>CAKZYM010000094.1 GCA_937884685.1 uncultured Calothrix sp. | reverse complement strand
GTATATGATCAATTCTTTTAGCGGGTACTTGTTTGATGTGTTTTATTCTTGCTCTGCACGCATTCGCTAATGATTTTAGCGCCTTTCTAACCTTCCGTATCGGTGCTGGTGTTTCTGGGGGAGTTCTCACGGGTGTAGCGGTTGCTTATGTGGGAGATTATTTTCCTTACGAACGTCGGGGATGGGCTAATGGATGGGTGATGAGCGGTTTTGCTTTTGGACAGGTGGTAGCTGTTCCGATTGGGACGATTCATGCGGATCATTATGGTATTCGCTCTCCTTTTATTATAATATCAATAATTGCTGCAATATCATTTTTCTTGATTTTAACGGTTATTCCTCAGCCACCAGTTAATCACGACCGTGAAAGTTTATCTGTAATATATGTCATCAAAAGCTATTTAAAACTACTAAGTCAAAGCAAAATTTTAAATGCTGGATTAGTTTACGCAACAATGCTTTTTGCTGTATCTAGTTTCACTGTATTCTTTCCAACTTGGCTGGAACGAGAATTAAGTATGTCTCCCTCAGCTACAGCTACTTTATTTATTATCGGAGGATTGGCTAATATTCTTATCGGGCCACAAGCTGGACGCTGGTCTGACAAAGTTGGTCGGAAACCGATGATTCTGGCTTCTTGTTTATTATCAGCAATTGTATTTACTATAACTCCCTTTGTTGTATCGGGTCTTTTATCTGCTTATGCTGTATTTTTCTTAATTATGATGCTACTAGCATTACGTCTAAGTCCGCTACAAGCTTTATTAACTACTCTGGTTCCTGACAACCAGCGGGGTTCTCTTATGAGTTTGGTTGTAGCTATCGGACAATTAGGAGGAGGATTCGGTGGTGCTATTGCTGGAATCGCTTTTGCTCAATTTAATTTCCTCGGTAATGCAATACTAGCTGCTATCTCTATTACCGCTACTGGGCTGATTGTTTGGTATGGTTTGTCGGAACCGGAAAGAGCAGAAGTCACAAGTTAAAGGTAAGAGTCAAAAATCCTAAACCTAAAACCGGGTTGACAGAACCTTTTTTTTGAATTAAATTAATTAACGATACGTAACGATAATATACTAATCATGAATACAACTCTTGCCAATAAAAATGTAGTTGTCATAGGTGGAACATCAGGAATTGGATTAGCGGTTGCTAAACTTATCGCACAAAGAGGAGCCAACCTAACTATTGTTAGTCGCTCTGTAGAACGTTTAGAAAAAGCAGCGAAAGAAATCGGTGGTAATGTACAAATAGGCACGATTGATACTTTGGATGAAAATTCCGTCAAAGAATTTTTTGCAAACCGTAACGATATCGACCATTTACTCAACTTTGCTGGAGACAGTATGGGTGGTGGTGTAATGGATACAGATATTTCTCAAGCTAGAAATGCAATGGAAAGCAAGTTCTGGGGACAATTTTATGTAGGACGTTATGGTGGAGTTAAAATCAAATCTGGTGGTTCTTTAACCTTTACAGGTGGTTCTGGTCCTCGTCCCCATCAAGCGATTGCTACTGTTGCAGCCAATGCTGGTGTTAGTCTGCTAGTAGAATCTTTAGCTAAAGAACTTGCTCCAGTCAGAGTAAATGTTGTTTCTCCTTATTACGTTGATACTCCTATGTGGTCTGGGATGGTGGATGCAGAACGCAAAGCACTTTTCGATAACGTTGCAAAACAATTACCCATTGGTAGGATTGCCAAAATAGAAGATGTTGCACCCACCTTCCTACACGTTTTCGAAAGTACCTATTTAAATGGAGTTGATATTCCTGTGAATGGTGGTGCTGTTCTGCAAACCATTGAATAATCAATTATGAAATTTCAACTTCTAGAGAAAGCAGTGGTATCGGAAGAACAGTAATTTTTTTGTGACTATAAACATTACACAACGTTTAGTAAATTAAAAGAAGGAGATTGATAATGACTACTAATCAACCTACAATTTTAGTTCTCGGAGCAACTGGTAAAGTTGGGGGAAAAGTTGCTGAGTTATTAGCAGAATCGGCAGATATCAAAGTTGTAGCTGGGGTACGCTCTCCGGAGAAAGCAATTAAGTTACAAGAGCGAGGAATAGAAATTCGTCATCTTGATTTAGATAAACAAGAGACCTTACAACCAGCTTTAGAAGGAATAGATAGCGCTTTACTAATGACTGGTTACACCGTGGATATGCTCAAGCAAAGTAAAGCTTTCTTGGATACAGCGAAGGAAACGGGAGTTAAACATATAGTTCATATTGGAGCATCTGGTTCACCTACTAATGAAGTAGCACATTGGGGATGGCATCAATATATAGAAACATATATTGAATCATTGGGATTTAGCTTTACTCATCTGCGTCCCGAAGCTTTCATGAAGAATATAACTGATTTTGGTTGGTTGAATAAAGATGTTTTAACTAACTATATTGGTAATTCTCGTTGGAGTTGGGTTGATAGCGATGATTTAGCTTTAGTAGCTGCGGAAACTTTGCGAAAACCGGAGAAACATGGGGGTAAAATATATCCTTTGGGTTACGATACTGCAACTATTCCGGAAGTGGTAGAGATAATGACTGAGGTGATTGGTAAACCTTATCGAGTCGAAAACCATTCTCCCGATGAATTTCTGGAAAATATGCTCAAATTTGGTGCAGAACTGGCATATATTCACTGTGTTTACACTCAGCTCAAATTGAATATTGAAGGTAAAATTCCCAATGCTGATGCTACTTTTGATAATTTTGAAGCAATTACAGGACGTAAACCTACTAGTTGGAGAGAATTTGTAGAAAAGTATCGTGAAGAATTGCGATATTAGTTATAAATTGAGGAATAAAGACATGAATACAGGTAATAACCTGAAAAATATAAAAGCCGACTATGCAGCATTAAGAGTTGCTAATTTTGAATAAACTCTTAATTGGTACAAAGAAAAATTAGGTTTTCAAAAGGAAGTTGTTTGGATGGTTGAAGGAATTCCAGAGATGAAACTAGCTTATTTAACGCTTAATAATTTTCGGATAGAAGTAACGGTAACGTGATTGAATTTGCTGAAAAATTGTTAAGTAATAAACCAGCTAAATAAATTGAACCATAGGAATGAATAAAATTCGATATATTCTCAAAGGTACTAATAATGACTGAAAAAAAATTAATGCAAGCTGCTTATTACGAAAAACAAGGAGCAGCAAAAGAAGTAATTCAATATCAACAAATATCAATACCAGAACCCGGTGCTGGTGAAGTAAGAGTTAAAATCTATGCTTCGGGTGTCAATCCGTCGGATACAAAATCTCGTAGTGGTTGGGGTGGTATTGAGAAGAAATTTGAACGGATTATTCCCCATCAAGATGGTGCAGGAGTAATTGAAAGCGTTGGTGAAGGAATAGATAATTCTCGTATCGGAGAAAGAGTTTGGATTTATGAAGGACAATTAGGAAGAGCTTTCGGAACTGGAGCGGAATATATTGTCATTGAAAGTGAAAAAGCAATTAAATTACCGGACAATACCAGCTTTATAGAAGGAGCTTGTTTGGGAGTTCCTGCAATGACCGCTCATCGTGCTGTATTTGCTGATGGTAGTGTTGAAGGACAGACGATTTTGGTAACTGGGGGAGCGGGAGCGGTTGGTAATTACGCAATACAGTGGGCTAAATATGGTAGCGCTACAGTAATTACCACTGTAAGTAGTCCAGAAAAAGCAGAAATTGCGAAAGCTGCTGGTGCTGACCATATTATTAACTATAAAACCGAAGATGTAGTTAAAAGGATTCAAGAAATTACCGGTAAAAAGCGGGGAATCAATCGTATTGTTGATGTTGATTTTAGTCAGAATTTAAATGTAGCAGATGCAGTTTTACGTACTAATGGTGGAGTAGCGATGTATTCAGCGAATCCAGATGATGCTCCTGCTTTACCAATTCTGTCATTGATGCTGAGAAATATAATTATCCGCACCATATTGGTATATACCATGCCACTAGATGCAAAGGAAGCAGCGATTAAGGATATTACAAATGCGTTAGAAGCTGGAAAATTGCATCATAATATTGCTCAACTATTCCCATTCAAAGAATTAGCAACTGCTCACGAAGCTCAGGATAGTGGAAAGATGATTGGTAAAGCGATTGTTGAAATTTCTTGATTATAGGTAAGGGATAAATTCTTTACTACGAATAATAAATCTACTTGAAATAGAATTATGAACCCAACAAAAACATTTTCTCAAACATTTAAAATAGCCAATGACTTAACAGTAAATCGTATTGGTTACGGAGCAATGCGACTCACCGGAAAACCTGGTAATTTCGGTCCTTATCCAGATTGGTCAGCAGGAGAAAAACTATTACGTCGAGCGATTGAATTAGGTGTAAACTTTATCGATACCGCTGAAGCTTACGGCCCAGGTTACAACGAAGAAATAATTGCTTCAGCCCTATTTCCTTACAAACAAGGAGTAGTTATTGCAACCAAGGGAGGAATAAATAAACCCGCTCCGGATAACATTAAAGCCGATGGAAGTCCCGAATTTCTCCGTCGTGGTGTGGAAGGAAGTTTGAAAAGATTGAAGTTAGAACAAATCGATTTATATCAATTACATCGTCCCGATTCTAAAGTTCCTTTTGCAGAATCAATTGGTGCTTTAGCAGAATTGAAGCAGGAAGGAAAAATCCGTCATATCGGAATATCGAATGTAAATTTAGAGCAAATCAAAGAAGCGAGAAAGATTGTTGAAATTGCTTCAGTACAGAATCGATTTAGTATTACTAATCGGGAGAAGGAAGATACATTAAATTACTGTTCCGATAACGGAATAGCTTTTCTTCCCTACGGTTCGTTGGATGCTCATCCTTTGAAACAAGGGGCACCTCTTGCGAATGCAGAAGGTATTATTGGAGATATTGCTGGGAAATATGGAGTTAAACCGAATCAGATTGCTTTATCTTGGTTATTACATCGTTATCCGAATGTGATTTTGATTCCGGGAACGACAACTATTGCTCATTTGGAAGAGAATATTCAAGTTGGGAAAATTCGATTAACGGATGAGGAAATTACAGCTTTGAATTCGATGTGAGGTTGTGATTTGATTTCACATTGTTGGAGACGTAGGACTGCTACGTCTCTACACAATCCTGATTTTTTATTTAAGAATAAAAAGAAGATGACTAAAGTCATTACTACAAACCTTTTTAAATAGCTAAAATAATATTGTAATTAACCGAGATTATAAACATGAATTCTCAATCATCAAATATTAAAAAATTCACTATAGGTCTATTAGCTGGACTTTTTATTGCAGGAATATTTTGGCTTTATTCAATTTATTTTCATGTC
>CAKZYM010000093.1 GCA_937884685.1 uncultured Calothrix sp. | reverse complement strand
TTAGAAGTAAATTAAATTATTTAATTTATACTCCCTCTGCTTTATTCCAATTACCAATTACCAATTACCTATTCCCTATTATCAATTACCTATTCCCTATTCCTTCATTGATTCAAGTAAATTATTAAAAGGTTGCCAATTATCTTCTTGTGAAATTGATTCCCAAACTGATTCAATCACGGGTCTTAATATTAGTGTTTGAGGATTAGATTGTTTTAGAGTTTGAGCAATATTATCCATTTCCGAAGCTGCTATCGTATTCAATATTCTGTGATAAATTCCTGCCCAGTTAAAGAATAATTCTGATGAACCCAAAGATTTCTTAATTTCGGAACCTTCTAATATATAGCTAGCATCATCTTGCCACTTATGAGAAAAAGTTTTAGCCATATCAGCGAAAAAGTGGTGATAGCTAATAGGGTAATGCTTGAGAAAATCAATTGTTGCTTTCAAGATTTCGTCTGTTTCTGCTTTTGGTAATTCTTGATTGAATCCCAATTTTTTCAACATTAACAAACGATAGTTACCCAGAAAGTATTTACCAAATTTTATTAATCCAGCATCCATATCGGATTTATCAATTACAGACCTTAACGCTTCTTGAAGCATTTCCAAATTCCACATGCAAATATCTGGTTGATGGATGTAAGAATATCGGCTGTAATGGTCAAAATATGCTGCGGTAAAATGCGGGTCATAAGTAGGAATAAATGCATAGGGACCGTAATCAAAACTTTCCCCAGTAATCGACATATTGTCAGTATTTAAAACCGCATGACAGAAACCAGCAGCCATCCATTGTGCTGCTAATTTTGCAACTCTTTCTACTAATTCCGCATAAAATAAAGCATATTTTTCTTGTTCTTTAATTAAATGCGGATAGTAAACCTCGATTACATGGTCTAAAAGCTTTTTAGTTAAATCTGGACGCTTTAAATAATTTAAACGCTCGAAAGTTCCAAAACGAATATGGGAACGATTCATTCTTATCATTACAGACGAACGAGTCGGGGAAGGTTCATCACCTCTCCATAACTGCATTCCTGTTTCAATCAAGCTCATACACCTGGAAGTGCGTACACCCATACGATGCAGCATTTCAGCCGCTAACACTTCCCGGACTCCACCCTTAAGAGTGAGCATTCCATCTCCACCACGGGAATAAGGTGTCCTACCGGAACCTTTGGTACCGAAATCATAAAGTTCATTATCGATTCCGCGCAGTTGTCCGTAAAGAAAACCTCTACCATCTCCCAGTCTTGGGTTATATTCACCAAATTGATAGCCGTGGTAGCGCATTGCTAGAAGAGGTTTACGCTGTTCAAATTTACCAAAAGCTTGAATAAAATCTTTGTCAGTTACCTCTTGAGAATTTAATCCTAAAAGCGGGAGCAAAGCATTATTACGGAAGCGGAGTTTGTGAAGGGGAAATTCTTCGGCAATAACTTCATCATAATAGTCCGAGCCTAAAGATTCAAATGCCGGTTCGTAGTTGAGGTTAAGTAGGGGATTGGTAGTTTCAGCCGTTTGCATACCAGTAAGGGTAAGTTTGCCATACCCTTAATGGTACATCTGAGAAAGAATTTGGGGCAGGGGGGAGATAGAGTTAAGTTAGGAGTTAGGAGTTAGGAGTTAGGAGTTAAGAATTAAGAATTATTAATTTTCAATTTGGGATGCTCCCCAATCTAAGTACCTATAGATAATAAAGGTTAAATCTTAAAGGATGAAAGTTAGAGTTTTTTGATAAATATAAAAGACGTAGCATTGCTACGTCTCTACATGATTAATTGTTGATAAAAACCGTTTATATGACTAGTTACTTGACGATTGCATTGATTCTCTGACGAGATTTTTTAACTATTGACCTAATGCGAGCTTTTTGTGCTGATGTTAACCTCAAAGATTGAAGTAATTGAGTTCTTCCTTTTCGTGTTTTGAAGGATTGCATCACGTTACTACGCTGCGCTGTAGTTAACACAGTTGCCACTTGTCTAAATGCTTCATCTTGAACAGCATCTACCCTTCTTTGCTGTTGCGGAGTTAATTTTTTATAAACACGTGGTAATGCGTAACCTGCCGCTTGTATTGTCAGCGGAACTAAAATAAAGTTAGGAATTGCTTCGGCTCTTTTCGCGGTGATTCCAGTTAACGATATGCTGATAATTGCAGCACTAAAAAAAACGGATAGACGCTTTGCTGATTTACTAAACATCGATAAAAACCCCTCACTTTATTTTGGATTTGAGATTTTGGATTTTGGATTTTGGATTGAGGATTTTAGAAATAGACTAAATTACCAATTACCCTTCGGGGTCAACAGTCGCTCATGGGGAAAACCCCCAAGAATGCGCTGTTTCAGCAATTATCAGATTAATCTTTTCAAGTTTCCCACTTGGAATTAATTAAACTTGTCAAAACATGGTCTTGCCATTGATTATTAATTAATAAATAGTCTCTAGCATAACCTTCCACCACAAATCCTAACCTCTTTAACAAATTACCGCTACTTTGATTGTGTGGCATATAATTTGCCATTATGCGATGCATTTTTAATTCTCCAAATACATAATCAATGCTCGCTTGTAAGGCTTCAGTCATATGACCTTTACCCTGTTCTTTTTCCGCTAAACTGTAACCTACTGTACAAAATTGTGCCACACCCCTGATAAAGTTACGGTAATTAATAATTCCAATTATTGTAGATTCATTTTGAGAAAAAATCAGTAGTCTTAATGATTGTCCTTGGATAAATTCTCGTAGAGCTACTTCTACTTCACTCTGCCAATATTTTTCTGTAAAAAAAGATTCCGACCATACAGGATAGAAAGGAGTTAAATAAGCTTTATTGTCAGTGTAATATTTAAGAATATTAGTTATATCTTCTTGAGTAGCAAGCCGTAATAACAGACGTTGGGTAACAATAAGTGGTTGTTGCAATTGCATAGGTTATTTAACTATTGTCAAAACGCAATAATTGCTAAGAACACATTTGGAATTGTGCCACTTCTCTCATACCTGCTGCAACGGGATCTAAGTTTTTGTCAAAGTGTAATTGTCATAACAAGAATTAGTTAGATTAGTATTTTCTAATTGATTGGGGATTTTTTGTAAAATTGTCGCAGACCAATATTTTTTTTGAAACTTCAACCGAATTAACTGTTGATTTTAAGTTTTTCACCGTGCGAAAAAATAACCACTCAATGAAGGTAGATTTAGCTGTATAGTCATTCTTGCGGAAAAAACAGATGCAGATGCTCGCACTACGGAAATCAATTGCAATCACTATACTACAGTCTCCATCTAATTTGATGATTTCCTGAGACTGTATATTCTAAATTTGATAAAATATATAAAATGTAGCTTAGTTTACTTTTGTGTCTCAGCAACTGTTTATCTGAAATAATTTACCAGGGAATTTTGATAAAAAAAGTAGGCTGAATTATCAAATTATTTCATCTTGTAACACAGCTTACAATCTTTTAACTGTTAAATGCTTGTATTAATAATTAATAATTGATTTACATCTGCACCTAACGGTAAGTCATAACTGATAATTGAAAATTGTTCATTAATAATTGCAAAATGGGAACACGCTACGATTGGCAAGAAGCTGAAATACGCGCAATTTACGATACTCCTTTGCTAGAGTTAATTTACCAGGCTGCTACAATACATCGTCAATACCACGATTCCAGAAAAATACAGGTTTGCAAGCTCGTATCGATTAAAACCGGTGCTTGTCCGGAGGATTGCGGCTACTGCGCTCAGTCTTCTCGCTACAAAACAGAAGTTAAACCACAATCTCTCTTAGATAAACAAACAGTAGTTGATATCGCAAAACAAGCAAAACAAAGCGGTGTCAGCAGAGTTTGTATGGGTGCTGCTTGGAGAGAAGTACGGGATAATTCCCAATTCGACCAAGTTTTAGATATGGTCAAAGAAGTCACAGAATTAGACTTAGAAGTATGCTGCACCTTGGGAATGCTTAACGAGTCACAAGCAAAGCGTTTAGAAGATGCGGGACTTTACGCTTACAACCATAACCTCGACACTTCAGAAGATTATTACAGTACCATTATCACCACCCGAACTTATGGCGATCGCCTCAGAACAATCGACAATGTTCGTCAAACAAATGTAACCGTATGTTCCGGTGGTATCCTGGGTTTGGGCGAAACCGTAGACGATAGAGTTTCCATGTTAAAAACTTTATCCAACCTGCAACCCCATCCAGAATCCGTACCCATCAACATACTTTCTCAAGTTGAAGGTACACCATTAGAAAATCAACCCGATGTCCCCGTTTGGGAAATAATACGAATGATAGCCACCGCTCGTATTGTAATGCCAACTTCCGACGTGCGGTTAAGTGCTGGCAGGTCAAGACTTTCTCAAATCGAACAAGCAATGTGCTTCATGGCTGGTGCAAACTCCATCTTCTCCAGCGACGACGGAAAGATGTTAACAATCACCACACCTTGTCCCGGATACGATACCGACAAACAAATGCTTGACCTACTCGGTTTAGAAACAAGGGAAAGCAAATCAAAGATTAGAACTCAAAGATCCAAGGTGGAAGTTTAGAGACAAGGGGATGGGGAGACAAGGGGAGGGGGAGAATTTTAAACTCTTAACTCTTAACTCCTAACTCATAATTCCTAATTCCTAACTCCCCATCCCCGATTCCCAAAATTAAAGAATCTTAGCTGCACGTAAACCAAAGAGTAAACCAGCAGCGATGCCGATAAACACACCTAAGAAACCAATATACGAAACTATAGCTATCATTTACTTTTCTCCACAATCATTAAATTATCTATAAATATATTGAAGCATTAGACAGTGACCAGTGAACAGTTATCAGTGAACAGTTATCAGTGAACAGTTATCAATAAAAATTCTTCTCTCTCCCATCCCCTTGTCTCTCTATCTCCCATACCCAATCCCCCAAATTACGATAAAATACACTTCACGGGGCTTATTGGGGTTAAAAGAATGTCTTCTGCGATTAAAGTAAATCTACCATCGTCTTCTTATGAAATTGCCATTGCACCGTCTGGTTTGGATAAACTAGGCAATTACATGAGTCATTTGCAGCTGGGTAAGAAGGTTTTATTGGTTTCTAACTCGACGGTTTTTGAACATTACGGGGAAAGAGCGTTAAGTTCCCTTGAAAATGCTGGTTTTGATGTTTGTCGCTGCATTCTACCCGATGGCGAAAAATATAAAAATTTAGATTCTCTACAAAAAATATACGATACGGCTCTGGAAAATCGCGTAGAACGTTCTTCCACTATGGTCGCTCTGGGTGGTGGTGTAATTGGCGATATGACCGGTTTTGCTGCTGCTACTTGGCTGCGAGGAATTAAGTTTGTTCAGGTACCGACTTCGCTTTTAGCAATGGTTGATGCTTCGGTGGGTGGTAAAACTGGTGTTAATCATCCCCAAGGGAAAAATTTGATTGGTGCTTTTCATCAACCGCAATTGGTATTAATTGACCCAGAAGTACTAAAAACTCTTCCTGAAAGAGAATTACGTGCCGGAATGGCAGAAGTGATTAAATACGGCGTAATTTGGGATGCAGATTTGTTTGCACAGATGGAGAAATGCGAAAATCTCGACCAAATGAAGTATTTAATGGCTCCTTATTCTGGTGGAGATAAGTCTTTAATTGACTACATATTAACGCGCTCTTGCCAAGCAAAAGCTGATGTCGTTGGTAAAGATGAAAAAGAAGCCGGATTGCGAGCAATTTTGAACTACGGACATACCGTTGCTCATGCAGTAGAGAGCTTGACCGGTTACAGTGTAGTTAATCACGGTGAAGCGGTTGGGATTGGGATGGTAGCAGCTGGGGAAATTGCTGCGAAATTGGGAATGTGGAAAGCAGAAGAAGTACAAAGACAGAATGTATTGATTGAAAAAGCAGGTTTACCAATAAAGTTACCAGCAGGTTTGGATATAGAAGAAATAATTAAGTCATTGCAGCTAGATAAGAAAGTCAAAGCTGGTAAAGTACGGTTTATATTGCCGACGCAAATTGGTGCGGTGATTATTACTGATGAAGTACCTTCGGAAGTGATTGGTGAAGTGTTGCAGGAAATGAATTGATAGTTACGGAATTTGCGGGCTTGGGGTCTCCCCAAATAGAGCAAATTTTCAAGGCAGGGCATAGGGTGTAGGGCATGGGAAGATAGTCAAAAGTTAGTAATTATGAATTAAGATTTATACCGTTTCTTTATAAATATGCCCCACCCTTCAGCCAACGCAGGTTGGCTTTGCAATGGTAGCTCCACTCTTCTAGAGTGAGAGCGATTCAGCGCAAGCTTATACAGAATTGGTATTAGGAATTCAAAACTTTTCGCTGCTCGTTTATTAATAATTGAACACATCATAAGCTTGACTCTCTAGTTAACTAGAGAGTTTATATTTAAAAGTAGTAATAATTAATAGGTAGGAAAAACAATGAATAAATTAGCCTATCTGAAAATTGGAGAATTAGCTCGCGCAACAAGATTGACTGTAGGTACTTTGCGTTATTACAGTGACATAGGACTTTTAAAACCCATACACCGAGGAGATAATGGCTATCGATATTACGCTACAAATGCTTCCGAGCAGGTAGAATTTATCAAGAAAGCTCAAACTCTAGGATTTTCTTTAGAAGAAATCAAGCAAATCTTAGATGTTCGTAACGGTGGTGAAGTTCCTTGTGATTTAGTACAAAGTTTGTTACAGAATAAAATCGAACAATTGGCAATCCAAATCAAACAAATGACTTTGTTTAAAGGGGAATTAGAAGAATATCGTGCGAATTGGGCAAATAAATCTAATACCACACTAAAAAAAGAAGAAGTTTGTCCTCTTATTGCCAGTGTATCTTTACATTAAAATATTATCTATTTTTTACCTTTAAACTTTTATAAATAATGTCCGTTTAGGGAGCATCCCAATTTTGCAAAAAGCTCACAGGCTAAAAGCCTGGGGCTACATTTACAAAGCCCACCTGCGTGGGCTTAGAATTTTCCTAGCCAATTATGGATACTATCACCCTTAAACTGCGAGGTATGAGTTGTGCTTCTTGTGCAAACAGCATCGAGGAAGCTATTAGTTCGCTTCCTGGAGTTAGCGAATGCAATGTTAATTTTGGTGCCGAGCAAGCTACTGTAAAATATAATCCTCAGCAAGCTACTATCAAAAAAATTCAGGATGCGGTTTTATCCGCTGGATATAGTGCAACTTCCCTGCAAAAACAAGAAATGATTATCGGGGAAGATGAGGAAGATAAAGCTGTTAGAAAAGCTGAATCCCGCGATTTGATGCGGAAAGTGATGGTCGGAGGAGTAATTAGTGCTATCCTCATCTTTGGTTCACTACCAATGATGACGGGGCTAGAATTACCCTTTATCCCTGTGTGGTTGCATAATCCTTGGTTGCAGTTGATATTAACCGCACCCGTACAGTTTTGGTGTGGCTACAGGTTTTATACTGGGGCTTGGAAAGCTTTTAAACACCACGGGGCAACAATGGACACCCTGATTGTTTTGGGCACTTCGGCGGCGTTTTTCTATTCGCTGTTTGTAACAGTATTTCCCGATTTCTTTATTAATCAAGGCTTGAAACCAGAGGTATATTACGAAACGGCTGCGGTAGTAATTACCTTAATTATGTTGGGAAAGCTTTTTGAAAATCGCGCTAAGGGACAAACTCGCGAAGCAATTCATAAATTAATTGGATTGCAAGCAAGGGATGCGCGGGTGATTCGTAACGGTAGGGAAGTAGATGTTCCGATTCAAGAAGTTGAGCTTGATGAAATAATTTTAGTACGTCCAGGTGAGAAAATCCCTGTAGATGGTGAAGTTATCGAAGGTAGTTCTACTATTGATGAAGCAATGGTGACCGGGGAAAGCGTACCGGTAAAAAAACAGCCTGGTGATGAGGTTATCGGCGCAACTATCAATAAAACTGGTATTTTTAAGTTTAAAGCGATAAGGGTAGGAAGCGACACGGTATTAGCGCAAATTGTGCAGTTAGTCAGACAAGCACAAGGAAGTAAAGCTCCAATTCAAAGATTAGCAGACCAAATTACGGGGTGGTTTGTCCCGGTGGTGATTGCGATCGCAATTTCTACTTTTGTCATCTGGTTTAATTTGATGGGTAATATCAGCCTCGCTTTAATTACTACTCTAGGAGTTTTGATTATTGCTTGTCCCTGTGCTTTGGGTTTAGCAACTCCCACATCGGTAATGGTTGGTACTGGTAAAGGTGCTGAAAATGGCATTTTGATAAAAAGTGCTGAAAGTTTAGAAGCTGCAAGTAAAATCAAAACTATTGTTTTGGATAAAACCGGGACTTTGACGGAAGGGAAACCTACGGTTATCAACTTTGTAACAGTAGGTGGTACTGCTAATCAAAATGAACTAAAACTAATTAAATTAGCAGCTTCCTTAGAGCGTAATTCCGAACATCCTTTAGGAGAAGCAGTAGTTAGATATGCTGAATTTCAGGGTGTTGAGTTGACTGATGCTCGTGATTTTGAAGCGATTGTGGGAAGTGGTATTCAAGGATATATAGCTTCAAGATTTGTGCAAATCGGCACTAAACGATGGTTATCTGAAATTGGAATTAATACCGATTTATTCCAAGAGCAAAAAGACGCTTGGGAATCTCTAGGACAAACTGTAATTTGGATTGCGGTGGATGGGGAAATAGAGGGTTTGATGGGAATTGCCGATACTTTAAAACCGACTTCTACTCAAGCGGTGAAAGTTATGCATCAGTTGGGTTTAGAAGTAGTAATGTTAACTGGAGATAACCGTCCGACAGCGGAAACAATTGCGGATGAAGTTGGTATTGATAGAGTATTTGCAGAAGTTAGACCAGACCAGAAAGCGGGTGTTATTGAGTCATTGCAGTCTGAGGGTATAAGAAAAAAGGGTAAAAATAAAAGTTCTCAATCTAACGTCAAAATTGTAGCGATGGTAGGAGATGGTATCAACGATGCTCCAGCTTTAGCGCAAGCTGATGTGGGAATGGCAATTGGTACCGGAACAGATGTGGCTATTGCTGCTTCTGACATAACATTAGTTTCCGGTGATTTGCGTTCCATTATCACAGCAATCAAGCTTAGTCAGGTTACTATCAATAATATTCGTCAGAACTTATTCTTTGCATTTATCTACAACATTTTAGGTATTCCCATCGCTGCGGGTATTTTATTTCCGATATTTGGTTGGTTATTAAACCCAATCATTGCTGGTGGTGCAATGGCTTTCAGTTCAGTTTCAGTTGTTACAAATGCTCTACGATTGCGTAATTTTAAATTGAAGAATGAGAGATAATTATTTATGTTGAATAAAAGAAATATCATAGCCAGTTTTGCGGGGATAGGATTTTTTCTTGTCATTGCTCCCCCAAAAACGATAGCTAAAATACCTGCTTATGAAGAAGAAAGGGTACAGTTTCAACAGATAGACCAACCTCTAGAATTAAAAGCTGCTGTAACTTTAGGTGGTATCGGTTTAATAGGGCTAAATTTTTGGTGGTTTCTTTTGAGTAAATCAAAAGCCGTTAAAGCTGATAGAAGAAATTAATTTTTTATAAAACTAGTACTCCACCACATGAATTTTGAGGGGTAAAAATTTTTAGCAGGTGTTGGGTTTCACGACCTTCAACCCAACCTACAAATACTAGTCTTTCTTAATCGTTATTTAACTGCAAAATTCCACAGTTTGCTTATATCCGTGGGAGCATTTCAACGCAACCCTAAATCCTTATCCCGCAGAATTTGTCCCATTTTCTGATATTCCCGACGCATTTCTCGGACTAAATTTTTATGCCATTTCTTTAGATGCACTTAATTCAGCCCACTAAGGTGGGTTTTGTAAGTGTAGCTCCAGCCTTCGGGGCTAAGAGCGATTCAGCAACACCATAAAATCATTATACTAATAGTTTGCAATCCACTTAATCTAGATAATGAGCCAGACTGAATATCAAGTAGGGGGTAGTCTAAGTAATGATGCTCCTACTTATGTAGAGCGAGAGGCTGATACCCAACTGTATGAAGCTTTAAAGAAAGGGGAGTTTTGTTATGTACTCAATTCCCGACAAATGGGTAAGTCTTCTTTGCTTGTACGTACAAAGCACCGTTTAGAATCAGAAGGTTTTTGCTGTACTGCTGTTGATGTGACGGGTATCGGTAGTGAAAATGTGACTCCAGAGCAGTGGTACAAGGGAATTGTCTCTCAATTATATTTAGGTTTTAATCTTTTCGGAAAGGTTAATTTTAAAAGTTGGTGGAAGGAACGAGAAGATATTCCTGTTTTGCAGAGATTGAATTTATTCATTTCTGATGTCATTTTAGAGCAGTTTCCTACAGAGAAATTATTTATATTTATTGATGAAATAGATAGCATACTTAGTTTACCTTTTTCAGTTGATGATTTTTTTGCTTTGATTCGATTTTGCTATAACCAAAGAACAATTAATCCAGACTATAAACGGATTACTTTTGCTATCTTCGGAGTTGCTACACCATCGGATTTAATTAAAAATAAGCAGCGTACTCCATT
>CAKZYM010000092.1 GCA_937884685.1 uncultured Calothrix sp. | reverse complement strand
GCTTTAGCTGTTACTTGTAAGAAATTGCCGCGATGCTCTACACGGATATTTCCGCGAACTGGAGTCAAGGTATTTAAATCGGGGAAAAATTCTTTTACTTCAATTTCTTCTACTGGTTTTGACGCTTGAGCAAGTTGGGGAATATAAATTGCGTCCATATTACTCACCATTTATCTATCTAAAATAATGCTCTGAGAAAGAAGGTTCGGGAATACATTGTCAAATATTTCTAACTAAATATTTCTTGTTAGATATTTAGATATATCCCAAACCCTCAAACTGTAACTACCACGAAAAAGGACGTACAACCAAATGGCGATGTGGTTCTTTACCTTGGCTAAAGCTTTCTAAATCTTCAAAGCCTTTTAATAAAGTATGAACTTGACGACGTTCGGCTGAACTGAGGGATTTTACTTCCACTTCTCTTCCGGTAGTACGGACTCTATCGATTACTTCGTCTATCATGTTGCGAATTTCGGCTAACCTTTGAACGCGGTAGCCGTTAAGTTCTACTGTATAAGATGCTTGTTCCTCAGTTTCTTGGTTCAAGTTAAGAATAGAGTTTGATAGATACTGAATTGCATCTAGCACTTTACCATCGCGTCCAGTTAAATTTTGGATTTGATTTTCGCTTAAATTAGATTCCTCAATTGTCAACCAATAACTATTAAGAGAAAGTGGATCTTTTTCTCCCAAACCGCTTTCTTCTTTCTCAACTTTAATCTCCACAGAGAACCCAGATAATTGCAGCAATTCTTTTAGCCACTGCTCCCCGCGTTTCACCCGAGTATCGCTCATCATCAGCTTGTTGCTTTCTTTTTACTACTTTTTGGTTCAAACGGTAGTGCTTTTGCTTCTGCGCTTAGAGCTTCTTTCTCTTGCGCGTCCACAATCTTTTGCAGTTCTTCAGGTAAGGGTTCTTTGGAAAGGATGTAGGTTTGTAGGGTTTGGAAAATGTTACCAATCACCATATACATCAATACCCCAGCAGGTAAGGGGAAGAACAAAAACATCCCTGAGAACAGAACCGGAGTTATTTTACTTACAGCATTCTGTTGAGGATTATCACTTGTGTTGCTTTGTCCGGAAAGTAATTGGCTTACGTAAAGCGAAATCCCGAACATTCCAATCATGGTGACGATATCCCAACGAACTGCGCCGTCGTCGTCGAATGCGCCGACTCTACCCAAAGCCTTAATAAACAAAAATCCTGTGTCTGCAGCCAATCCAGGAATATTTCCTTGAATTGTTACATCCCCAGGCTGTAAAGCTTCTATATTTCCTTCGGAATCAATGCTGACTCTTTCTGCTCCTTTAGTTATCTTCCACTGAGGAAGTAACTTATTTTTATTATCTGGATGGTCGTTTAGTACCTCTTCAAAGGGCTTACCATCAACCGTTTGATATTCAAGCTTGGTATGTTCTCCTACAGCTAGCTTGTTTCCTCCAGGAAGAATCGCAGCTACTTTTAAACGTTCGCCTTCATCAATATAAATACTTGAAGGTTTTGTGGCAAATGCTGCCGGTTGAATTCTTTCAATTTGTTCGCTAGGCAAAATTTGGAGATTGACATTATAGTTTGCGGTAGCGAAAGGCGAACCCCGCAAAGTTGCAAAAAGTGCTAGCAATACAGGCATTTGCAAAAGCAACGGAAAACAACCAGCGAGTGGATTCCCAAATTCTTTTTGGGTATTCATCATCTCTTCTTGCTGCTTTTGCGGGTCGTCTTTATATTTTTCCTTGACTTCCGCCATCCGCTTCTGCATTATCGGTTGCACAATCTTCATCCGCCGCATATTGCGTATTTGACCTACGCTCAAAGGATAGAGCGAGAAGCGGATAATTAATGTTAGAGCAATAATAGCCAATCCATAGCTCGGTACAACGCTATAGAACAAGTCTATGATTGGCAGCATTACATTGTTCGAGAGGAACCCAATACCAAAGTCCATTATTTTGAATTCAACCCTATAGACACTAAATTAACTGAATCTAATTTATCTAAATCCTCAGAAAAAATGCGACTAGCTATCCTACGGATAGCCGCACATTTTTGTAACTGACCGAAAGAATTTTAGATTTTAGATTTTAGATTTTGCGGAAAGTTGAGCCAGTCCGTTGTGGTAAATCTAGTTGGGGTTGTCGGTTTCCGTCCCCCACACTAGTGAACCCGGAGGGAGGTTCCCAAGCCATTGCGCTGCGCGGGTTCCCCGCGTTGTAGCAACTGGCGCTCCGTTGT
>CAKZYM010000091.1 GCA_937884685.1 uncultured Calothrix sp. | reverse complement strand
CTTTAATTCAGGATTTGGAGGAATTGTTAAATCGAAAAGTTGATGTAGCCAAACCCTCAAATTTACATGAATTAATTCGGGAGAAAGTAGTGAGAGAAGCGATAATGTTATGACTAGAACTGAAAATTTAAGAACTATTGCTTATAGTATGGATTTGTTAATTCCCGGAATTTATATTTGGTGTCCTTGGTTCACCTTTAAGATTGGTGGCAGTGTACCGAATGATGAACCTTACAGGTATCCGGGTAAAATTCATAGCGACTCTGGAATAGCGATTGTGCTACCTGGCTACATAATATTTACGAATTATAAAAACAGTTACGACCCGCTTCGTAAATGACATATAATGCCCGCAGTAAATAAATAATTGTTTATTAATAGTGAACTACAATCAAGAAATTAAAAAAATACAAAAAGAAACATTCACAAAACAGCAAGAAGTTTTGAAAAGACAGCAAGAAATTGACGAAATGTTAAAAGAAATAACCAGGAAAAATAAAGAAAATCGTCAAATATTAGATTCGCTATTATCTGTAGAAGAGTTGAAAGAAATATTAGAAGATATTAAAAGACGGAATGGAAAACTCACAAGCTAAGAAAGATTTAGATGCAATTATTCTGGAACTTAGTCACTTAAATAGTTCTCCAGAACCAACGCACTATGCCGAAGTTTTCTGGAAAACCGTATGGCTTGAAAGAGTAGTCGATAAATTGTACAACGTCTCTAAAAAATTACATTCATGACTGACGCAGGATTATACTCAACTAAACGAAAAAGATTTAAGAGAATACGTGAAAAAGCATCCTCAAGACGAGGACGCTTTTCAATATTACTTGTCAATAGTGAGAAGAAAACCAGGTAAAGTTGTGGCTAAGAATGGGGACGAACTAGAAAAAGAAATAAAAAGAAGATTAGGAATTTCCTCTTGATTCTCTTTGCTTAAATATCTTCTGAATATAGCTCATGTCAGCAAGTGAATCTGGCGCTGGATAAACCGGGTTGTTTGGGTTCGTAAACTTATCTAAATAATATTCAAAAACTTCTTTGTCATTTCGATGATTCAACATATATTGCCGTAATTCTTGTTTATTCATTGAATCAAAACTAGGTTCATTCATGGCTTAAAATTCAGCAGAAGCTGATTGAAAAATTTGGTTCGCAGTTAACTTTAATTCTGGAAAGGATATTAATTCAATTATATCATCACCTCTATATAAAACACTTTTGTATTCCCCATCAATAAATTGACAAACGGTAATGGTAGGTTGCTTCGGACTACCAATAAATCTTTTCCCGCCAAGTCCAAGGTAATCAACGATTACATATTCTTGAATACCAATGTTTTCATATTCTTCAAATTTAACAGCATAATCATCTCCCCAATTAGTACTTACAATTTCTATTACAAGCGGTATTGATTCGGATTTTGAAACTGTGGAATATGATGCATATAAAGGTTCATTTTTTAGGTTTCTCTTATCTAGGACTAATACATCAGGATAGTAAGCAGAATCCTTTTCTTCTGGTTTGACTAGAACCTTTGACGGAATACCATAAGGTAAATTCAAACGGTCAATTTCTACGTTTATTTTTCTGGATAAAAATATAAAAACATTTTCATGTTTTCCTATAGGTTGAGCCACTTCAACAACTACTCCATCATGCAATTCGTAAAGTTTATCTTCTGGCTTCCAATCAACAAATTCTTGGAATGTTAGTTTTTTAGTTAATGTTTGAATCATAAGTAAATCAGCTTGGTGGGTAATCCCTAACAAA
Organism: uncultured Calothrix sp.; assembly: GCA_937884685.1. Lineage (GTDB taxonomy): Bacteria > Cyanobacteriota > Cyanobacteriia > Cyanobacteriales > Nostocaceae > Rivularia. The sequence goes on along the minus strand of CAKZYM010000091.1, from coordinate 810 downwards.
ATAATAATTGTTGGGGATTACTCAAGACACATTAATTTTAACCCGCAGAAGCAGTGGTAATTCTGGTTCTGTTGAATCTACCGCTTGCTCTTGCTTTGTTAATGCAGTATAAATGCGGGCATGAAGTGCCAACTCCCTAGCTGAACCAGCATTCCGCCACACGTTAATTAAAAGATACATTTACCGAACGATGGACTAACTATTTACGTTATTATTAGCTTCGCGTTAGCGGAGCGTGTCCCCTTGGTACTCAGTAATCACAAAGCCTTATTTTCTGTTACGAGTGCGTAATTCCTAATAATATGTTTACACCGTAATCATGCAATCAATACTAATAAGGAAATATTAAATGTTGTAGTGTTAATTCTCTGTATTAGAACTACTAGCTATACATCGAAGTAGTTCATCTTCTAAACCATTACTAATATCTTTGATATTGTATCCATCAGACATTCTTTTCAAATATTCAACCAATATCAATCTAGTAATTTTCCTTAGTTCAGGAATAAATTTATCTACATCATATATATTTTTGATTTTACCATTTTTTTTCTGCTTTTCAATAGTTATTCCTTCGTGTACAAGCTTACTGCGAACAGCATAGAATGCTTTTAATAAATCTCGAACTTTAAATGGATCAGCACAATTTCTTAGTAAGGTTGCACCCCTAAAACCAATTCTATTGCTTAATTCATCATTGAGACCATGTAATAATGTGCTTTCAATAACAATGGCAAGGTCAATTATTTTATCATCATAACTTTCTCTAGTGTAAGTCATATGAAACCGTTTAAATGGTATCTCTAAAGT
>CAKZYM010000090.1 GCA_937884685.1 uncultured Calothrix sp. | reverse complement strand
TGCGGTTTAGAAGTTTCTCCTCCCGCAGCATCGGGACGTGCAACTTATCGAGATAGTCAAGGTAATCCAATATGGAAAGTAGTTGGTGATAAAAATCATCCTTCATCTAAGGGTATGGTCTGCGTTAAAGGAGCTACCGTTACAGAGTCTATCGATAAAAATCGCCTCAAATACCCAATGATGCGAGACACTTTGTCAGAATCTTTCCAACAAGTAAGTTGGGATGAAGCTTTTAATAAAATCGTTGAACGTATTCAAAATATTCACCAAAGTCGCGGTGATTATAATTCCATCTGTATGTATGGTTCCGGTCAATTTCAAACCGAGGACTATTATATTGCTCAAAAGTTAATCAAAGGCTGTTTGGGTACTAATAATTTTGATGCAAATTCCCGCTTGTGTATGTCTTCAGCAGTTGCTGGTTACACTCAGAGCTTAGGTGCTGATGGGCCACCTTGTTGTTATGAAGATTTAGAATTAACAGATTGCGCTTTTTTGATTGGTACCAATACCGCTGAATGTCATCCAATTGTTTTTAATCGTTTGCGGAAACACCATAAAAAAAATCGCAACGTCAAAATGATAGTTGTAGACCCTCGATGCACTAAAACAGCGGAAGTAGCTGATTTACATTTGGCTATTAATCCCGGTACCGATATAGATTTGCTCAACGGTATTGCTCATTTATTGATGCGTTGGGGTGAAATTGATAGCTTATTTATTGACGAATGTACTCAAGGATTTTCTGATTATGCCCGAATCATTGAACATTATCCACCAGAAATAGTTGCTCAAAAATGCGGTATTGAAATCAGCGAAATTGAACAAGCTGCAAGATATTGGGCTGATTCTAAAAAGGTTTTGTCTCTATGGTCGATGGGAATAAATCAATCTCAGGAAGGTACTGCGAAAGTTCGTACCTTGATTAACCTGCATTTGATGACTGGAAATATTTGCAAACCCGGTACCGGCCCATTTTCACTTACTGGACAACCCAATGCAATGGGTGGAAGAGAAGCAGGAGGTTTAGCTCACATTCTTCCTGGATACCGTTCTGTAAAAAATGCCCAACATCGAGCCGAAGTAGAAAAGATTTGGGGTTTAAATCCAGGTCAAATTTCCGAACAACCCGGTCGGGATGCTTGGAGTATGATTACTGGATTGGAAACTGGTGAAGTTGATTTACTGTGGATTGCAGCGACTAATCCAGCAGTAAGTATGCCAGATTTGCAGCGAACTAAAGCAGCTTTTCTAAAATCTCACTTCACAATTTATCAAGACGCTTATTATCCCACCGAAACTGCTGCTTACGCTCATTTATTATTACCCGCAGCTCAATGGGGTGAAAAAACCGGAACCATGACCAACTCAGAACGAGTTGTGACTTTGTGTCCAAAATTTAGAGAACCACCCGGTGAAGCCAAACCAGACTGGGAAATATTCGCTGAAGTCGGTTGTCGTCTTGGTTTTCAAGATAAATTTTCCTTTGCAGATGCAGCTGCTGTTCATGCTGAATTCGTGCAGTTAACTCATCAACGTCCCTGCGATATGGGAGATATCAGCCACGAAAATTTAGCAAGTAACGGCCCAATGCAGTGGTACGATACCCAAAAAGCAGAAATCGAAATAGAAGAAAACGATTCTGGTTTCTTCTCATCGTTATTAAAAGGTTTTACTAAACAAGAACCACTTCGAGGAAAACGTCTTTACACCGATTTACGCTTTCATACCGAAAATGGGAGGGCCAAATTTGCAGCTTATCATTCTCGTGGTTTAGCAGAACCACCCAGTGAAGAGTATCCTTTTGTTCTCACGGTTGGAAGATTATACGGTCATTGGCATACTCAAACCCGCACGGGAAGAATCGAGAAAATTGTTAAAATGCATCCTCATCCTTTTATCGAAATTCATCCCCGAGATGCAGCGAAATTAAACATTAAAGAAGGAGACTGGATAGAAATTAAATCTCGTCGCGGAAGAGCTAAATTTCCTGCAAAAGTAACCAAAGCAATAGCACCAAAAACAGAATTCGTTCCCATGCACTGGGGAGCTTTGTGGGCTGAAGATGCCGAAGCAAACACTCTTACTCATCCTGAAGCTTGTCCAATTTCCTTACAGCCAGAACTTAAAGCTTGTGCAGTGCAACTCGTTCGAGTTACCTATCCCCCAGAGATTTCCAAAGACTTGCTTCACCAGGAACAGTTGCCGCATTCTGACTTGATTCCGGTGTCAACCTCGAACCATAAGTAATCGGAATCGCACCCAAAGAAAACGAAGCGAATACCACTAAAAGAATAGTGCGAAAATTATGCTGCGGATGCCGATTAAACTCGGGATTATTTTCTAGATGTCTACCTAAATCTTTTACATTCATCTCAAAAATCTTTCCTAAATATAGATAACCTGGCAATCTCATTTTAAGGATAATAGACAAAATGTAGTCAATGTAACCGTTTATTTTTACAAAAAGTAAACAGAGTTACAGTTTTTTATGAAAAGCATGTAGTGAATAATTGGCTTCTAAAATGGTAAATTCATAATATATGCTTCGGCGTTGACCATGACTCAAACACTACCCAAGCAAATAACCCATAGTTTATTTCTTGAATGGCTGCCAAACGACGGTAAACGATATGAATTGCATAAAGGAGCAATTGTTGAGATGCCCCCACCAAATGGAGAGCATGAAAAAGTTATTGCATTTTTATCGCGCAAATTAACTGTAGAATTTGACCGTCTTGACTTACCTTACGGAATTCCTAAAACTGGATACGTTAAAACACCATTTGCTGAATCTGCTTACTTACCCGATATATTACTGCTAAATTTAGATAATCTTGCCTCAGAGCCTTTATGGAAAAAGTCATCCACAGTCATGGAAGCTGAGTCGGTTCCATTAGTAGTTGAAGTAGTTAGTACTAATTGGCGCGATGATTATTATGATAAATTTGGAGACTATGAGGAAATGGGTATTCCTGAGTATTGGATAGCAGATTATGCCGCATTAGGTGGGCGCAAATTCATTGGCAACCCAAAGCAACCAACCATCTTCGTATGCGAACTAATTGATGGCGAGTATCAAATGAATGCATTTACAGATAATAACCGAATCATTTCTCCTACCTTTCCCCAGCTAAATATAACTGCTCAAGAAGTTTTCGATTCAGCTACGTCATAATCTAATAATGAAGGACTTTTTTAAATTCGAGGCTGATTTTGTTGATAGCTTGCGCTGCATCCCCATGCAAGTGCGCTTCAAACTTGACAATTGCGGAGTCAAACTGAAGTTATCTCACTGGAATCAATTTACAGAAAAAGAGTGTCAAACCTTAGTTGAAATGCCATGTACGAGTCAAGAAGAATGTCAAAAGTATCGAGAATTCTTGCAAAACTTGATAGTTGAAAAAACCGGAACACCCGCAAAAGAACTTCTGATAGAAGACAATCCTGCTTGGATGAACGAAGCAGAAATTCCCGAAACAATAGAGCAAAAAGCAGCAGAATCGAGCCTTGAGATTACAGTTGAACAGTGGAAAAAACTGACACCACTACAGCGGTTTGCTTTAATTAAACTCAGTCGTCCCAGTCATGAAAATAAAAACTTTTATCCAGCAGTTCAAGAATTTGGGTTAGCCAAATAATTTTGGATTTTGGATTTTAGATTTAAACAGTTGATGCTTTTGTTTTAGATTTAGGATTGGGATTGAGGAATTAGAGAAATCTACCCCCTCTACCCCCTCTACCCACTCCAAATATTTCCTTGTCACATCTCCCTATCTCATCTTTAATCCTCGCTGGTGGTAAAAGCTCCCGTATGGGAACAGATAAAGCACTGGTAAATTACCAAGGTAAGCCGATGTTGCAACGGGTTTATCAAGTTGCTGCTAGTTGTACCGAACAGGTTTATATTTTGACTCCTTGGAAAGAACGCTATCAAAATATTTTGTCGTCAGATTGTAATTATCTAATTGAAAGTCAACCGGGAAAAGGGCCAGTGAATGGTTTATCTGAAGGGTTGAAACAAATTGATGCTGACTGGATATTATTACTTGCTTGCGATTTACCTTTATTAGATATAGAAATTATTCAAAGCTGGATAAATAAACTTGCTCAAATTCCAACTTCAACATTGGTTTTAGTTCCTCAACGTTCCGGTATTTGGGAACCGATGTGTGGGTTTTATCGGAAAGAGATTAAAACTGAGTTGGATAGTTTTTTGAAATCGGGAAAGCGTTCGTTTCAAGAGTTGCTTTCTGGTGTTGAGGTCGAAGCTTTAGAAGTTGATGAAAAAGTGGATTTGATGCTGTTGAATTGTAATTATCCGGGGGATTTGGAATAATTATAGCCCTTAGACTAGAAGTCCGGAGCTACAGAAGCAAAGCCCACCTGCGTGGACTAAAAAATATAAAGTTTTTCAATTGAATTTATTGACTTCAGTAACCAATTTCAATTTAAATTCAAGAAGAGAGAAAGCTCTACAAAATAATTTTTACCTTATCTAATGAACAATTCATCTTTCATCCTTCCCCCTAACTGGCAAGATTGGATAACCGTATTTGGCTACGTAGGTTTTACAGTGTTTGTTTTTGCCTGTATACTAGTCGCACAGAATAAATAAAATCTCATCAAAAATCCCTGGTTTCTAAATTAAAACGAATCATTCTCTATATATCTTCCCTCAGCGCTCTAAGGGTATAGAAGTGTTTTTTCTAATTCAAATACTCTAAAGAACACCAGCTATCTTTTAAAATATTTGCATATCAAATTACCAACACCATCTTCTTTAAACCTAACTAGTTTTCCATCATTTTGAATTTTGTATTCGCTACGACAGTTATACACTTCTCTAGGTTGTTTTTTGCCATCTATACTAATAGTTGTATTATAATTCCAATATCTCTTAGCGCTACGCTTAATATTGAGAATACAAATTTCATGACCGTTGAAATCCTTACAGGTTATTGCAGCATTTGCGGGGAAATTGAACGAAAACATAATACTTAGAAAAACCAGCGCTGAAGCAATGAATTTCATAAATGCGGAATTTTATATTTTATATAGGTGGTCAGAAATTTAAATAACCCTTTCATAACCACACTACGACAAAAGTATATCGATTACAAATGATACAGTAATATAAAAATTATCCCGCACTTGCTAAGGTCGAACTGTTATAGTTTTCAACCAAATCAGCCGCATCATTATAAATTGCGATAGCTTTAGAAAGTCGAGAGTCATCAAATCCACCGCTACGTACTGCAATTACTTCAATTCCTGATTTATTTGCTGCTTCAATGCGTATGGAGTATTTCCTATCATCACAATTTCTTCGGCTTTGATTTCAAACTTTTTCAAAGCAGCTTGTACAATATCTGCTGCTGGCTTAGAATTTTCTGCATCGTCGGAACTTGTAGCTTCATCTTGACTGAGACTTAAGAAAGTCCCGGTGCAAATTTGGGAATTATATAGTCCTCACCCATACCCATTAAAGGTCTTACTTCCTCGAATTTGACTTCATAACTGAATTTTGCAAACGCTTCTACCCAAGAATTTACATGAGTATCATTACTGAGAACAAGGGTTACATCTACATCCAAAATTACGCCCTTAAATGCCATTGTTTAAATATTAATTTATGAACTGAAAATTATTTTTCATACACAGTTTAACAGTTAAAGATTTTGACTAAAATGCTCTTAAGTCAAATATCTCAACATAAATAAATCATCCTTAATATCTAGAATCATATGATTTTATGGTGTAAAAAACCCGGTCATAAAAAAACCGGGTTCTAGATTTATTATGAATTGTGAGAAAATACCATATCACAAACCACCATTCGCCAACATTTGAATCAAACGCGGCGCACCTGGGTCAAATCCACCAATGTCCCAGGATAATGGGTCTTCGGGGTCTACCAAGGTAATTCGGTAAGGTGCCAGAGTAACGTAAACAGCTTTAGCATTAGGGTTAACTCTTTCACGGTATCTTGCCAAAGCTTGTGATGGATGACTTCTACCAGCCCAGCTTTCTGAGTCAGTCCAAAAACAAATTACATCAGCTTTGAAGTTGTTTTTAATCATCCATTCATAAGCAACTGAAGCATCCGTTCCGCCAAAATTTTGTCTGCTAGCTTTGGCGATCGCCGAACTAAAAGTATCTTTTGCAGTGATTTTCAAATCGCGAAAATCGGTAGCAAAGCCGCGAATCATATAGTTTTTCTCAGCTTTTGCACTAACAAGCGCCATTGTTGTAGCAATTTCACAACAGGTAAGCCCAATTGAACTGACGCTGGTGTAAGACATAGAGCCAGATACATCAACCGCGTGCATGAAAACTTTACCAGTAGGCTACACCACATCAAAAGATAGTTCAAAAGCTTTTTCTAAAATGTCTACGATGCGGCTAACTGGATTCCAAGTCTTTTTACTGCGTCCTAATTTTCCTCCTGATTTATATGTTTTAAGAGCTTTCAAAACATCAATAGGATGGATGCGTCCTTTACGTAAATGTTCTTTGCTATTTAAAACAGCTTCAACCCTATCAAGGCTTTCAGGTTCATCAGTTCGCAATACATCTAATTCAGTCAGCGAACCCAGGTTACGCAACATTGCACCAATTGGCATTTCATTAAATAACAATTGCCAAGCTTGCTTATCCATTGTGCCCACCGGAGCAGCCATTTCATGAGTTAAGCGTCCTTGAATAATCGCTTCATGGGTTTTATCTGGATTGCGCTTTAACCATTCGTACCACCAAATTTGCGCTAGAGATTCGCTAGGAATATTAGTTGGTTATTCTTCCCAACC
>CAKZYM010000089.1 GCA_937884685.1 uncultured Calothrix sp. | reverse complement strand
ACCCCTCCTTTAGAAGCTCTTTGGATTTACAGTTAGGGCATTTAAGAGTAGAATATTTTGCTTTGGGCTTTTTATTTTGTTTTGTTGGTATGCCTTTGACTGGAATGTTAGGCAAATTTAATAAATCAATTGCTTGCTTTTTGGCTTTTTCTCCCCGTCTATCATAATTTGCAGTAGTTTTAGGCGATGCGTGGTCAACCATTTTTTGCACCGTAACAATATCGACACCTAAATCCAGCAAATCGCTGATAAAAGTTCTTCTAAAATCGTGAGGGGTAAATCCGTGTACACCCGCACGTTCCCCACGGCGTTGCAAAGCTCGCAATATACCCTGGTCGCTCATCTTTCTATGAATAATTTTGTGTCCTTTATTGAGCGGATATAAAAGCGGACCAGGTTCTTTCCCCCTAATTACTAACCACTGTTTTATTACTTCTACAGCTTGTTTCGGTAGATATAAAATTCTCTCCGAATTACTTTTACTGCTTAGAAAATTGAGGGAGCGGGTACGGGATTTAAAATTGCTTAGATTAAGATTTGTTACTTCACTACGCCTTAAGCCAACAGCTAATACTCCTAAAAGCGCAGCGTCTCTTGCTCCCAAATTAGAATTATCGTATAAAGAATTTTCCCATAGTTTAAAAACTTCAGAAGCATTCAGCGAGCGCCCTTTAAGCGGACTCTTACCTCGGACTAAAGCAATATCAGCAGCTCGTGCATACTGCTCCCTAGTCATTAACTCCAGTCGCCACGTTTCCTGCAATGTCCGCCGCAAGGCACAGATCATCTTATTCGCCATTGCCGGAGAGTATTTTTCCATCAAAATAGAGCGAATAATAGCAGTATGGCGATATTTCAGCTTTGACCAATCGAGAGTAGCGGCATCACATTCATTATTAGTCAATAACTTAGCGATGGCGTTTAATGCTTCGCGCATAGTTCTACGAGAACCTTTACCAAGCGAGCGAATATAAACCTCAGCAGGATTAAGTGTCAGAGGCAATGGCTGACTTAAGCTTAGTGACTCAGAATTAGAGCTATGGTTATCTCCGATATTGTGTGGCTTCTGGTCGGACATCGCAAATTGTCAAACAGTTCACAAACTCATTTTCCAACAATTTGAGTACACACTTAAGATTTTCTTAATATTATTTATGGCTTACGACTAAAAATATCTTTAACATGGGTAAGAAATAGCTGAGATAATTAAGGGTATATAAAAAATTAATTTTTCAGTAATTTTGCTGCGTTAAGTTTTGTTGCGAGAATCACCTTTCTCTGCACTCATTTGGGTGTTGATAATTGCTGTAAAAACGATGCAAAATTCAAGCGAGTAAAACGCTAAGAGTCTTATTATATGTTGGTTGGCAGTATTTTTAATGCCAGGTAGTTGATAGGAATTTACTAGTAAAACTTCTGAAAATTGCGATATTTAAGTTGCGCTGACCCCAAGAGAATCTTGACTTATGAGGATAATCAGTATCAGCTTGAGTTGAGCAATAAATTAGCCGAGTAGATTGGGAAGAAGGAGAAGTGAGTTACAGTAATTTACTTTCTAGTATTTTCTAATACGCTATATTAATTCAGTTAAAACTTAAATTAGCTGGATTTGTGAGGTAGCGAGTGTGGTTAGTATTGGTCAAGTTCAAGGAATATTATTAGAAGAAGTTTTACTTCGCCTACTCAAAGTGTCGGGCTATCGTACTATTGAAACAGCCTACGGTGACTCTACGTTAAATAAAGGGGGAGCGGGGTTGGAAGTTCTTGGTCGTGGAAGCAAACATCAGATTGACGCGATTGCCGATTTTATTGTTGCTCAACCGTTTTCTAATCCACAACGATTATTACTCGAAGCTAAGTTTCATCAGAAAAGTACAAACAAAACAGGTATCGAAGTAGTACGCAACGCGGTAGGTGTTCTAAAAGATGTTAATGAATATTGGGTTTCAAGAGATAAAATACCACCAAAAGCACGATACCACTATCAATATGCTGTATTTTCATCAACTGGGTACACTGCTCCAGCACAAGAGTATGCATACGCACAAGATATATATTTAATTCCTCTAAATAGGTCTACCTTTTTTCAGCCAATTCTTCAAACTATCGGAGCATTAACTATTGATGATTTTGAGGTGAAAACCAACGGAAATTTTTGTAGGAGACTACGAGAAGAAATCCGCGATATTTTTGAAAATATTGAAAGATTACCGTCATATCGAATTCTTTATAAGAATAAATCTAAAATTGAGGAATTATGTAATCAATGTCATCAATTAAATGGGGAATTGTTAGGAATGATTAACAGGCAAATTCCAATATTTTTAGTACCATATCCAGATGCAGAAGCTATAGATATCAGAGAATTATATAATTCTTATGATGTGGAAATTGATTGGGATGGGGAGGGCTGGCATATACAGAAATCAGGAAGCGGGGAAAAGTTATTTTCTTTTGATTTACCAAGAGAGTTGTTTAGTCTTTATGTTAAAAACGGATATTTATCTACAGATTCAGATTTAAGAGAAACAGAGGAAATTCAAGCATTTTTGACTTGGGGTAATTATAACCATAGCCGCATAATTACATTTAGGCTAGATAATAGCTGGCTTAAGAATTTATGTAATACATTGGATATATCCCAAGATACAAAATTTTAGAAACCAGTCAATAAGCAGTTGAGGCTATCTGGTTAAATTGTGCTTAGATATTGTAATTTTTTTTTATTCCCGATAAACAACGGAATTAAATATTATTTTTAGATAAGCTGATTGTTGGGGGTTTGGACAAAAATTAATTCAATTCTTATGAATTTTCTTCACTATCCATGTCACGTTTTGGTCTACCAAAATAAGTAAAACTCAATTTAATACATTTTTCAGTGATGTTGTCTTCGTTTACGTATTCGCTAACTTGGGTGCAGTTGTTAATTACCTGCTTTAATTCGCTATACATTGGATAGTTACCAACACCAGTGATGTTGACCCAGCCACGGGAACGGGTGAGAGCGACAAATAACTGATTGCGAAGAGTTATATTACTTTCGTACTTTGCAATATTATCTGCACCAACCACATAAACCATATCCGCTTCATTTCCTTTGGCGCGGTGAATTCTGGATACAGTAACCCCTTGCGGATACCAAAATAAATCCGGGTTATTGTCGGGATATTTTGGCTTTAACTGATTTAACCTGGTGCCACTGGCAATAAATATATTTATACCCTGGCTCATTAGAAATTCACCGATATAGCTTTCCAGATTCATTGCTTCATAGGTGGAGCCAAGAGCTATAACCAAAATTTCCCGACTTGGCATCAATCCATCTTTCTGAATATTGTATTTGATATTTTCTGCTAAAGCCGTAAGCTCTTCTTGTCTAGAATCATAAGTTTGAAATTTTATAACTTCTTCTGCCCACAAATCGGGAATAGGATTTGGGGAATTTTTGAGTGGTCGATATAGATTAATAATGGAATTAGTTTTTTGAAAGCTGCCTTCAACTTTGTAACCAATTGCTCTCCAATCATCAGCACGGGTAAGACCTTGTAGCATACCTTCTGTCCGCATCAAGCCCATACCTATAGCGTGAGCTGAGCTAAGAATTGCTCCAGGGGTACGGTAGCAGCGATGCATAATTTCACTCTTTTTGATTCCTCCCTTATGAGTACCAGTGACGAGACGTTTCAGTTCAGGATTTGAACCAAATAACTGGGGTGCTGAAGGAATCTTTAAAGTGTCTAGACTTTGAGCTTCATCATATGCCCAGATTAAGCGGCGCTGTTCGGGGTGTTGAGGGTCACATTGTCTTAGTGATTGGTAAGCTAGCCAGTAAATAGGCTGATTGTCTTCGTATT
>CAKZYM010000088.1 GCA_937884685.1 uncultured Calothrix sp. | reverse complement strand
GACTTCTCCATAGTCAAGATAGCTAGGATAGATAAGTATAAAAATTCTAGCGTATCTTAACTGCTAAATTTTATCCCGAATGCGGTTCTCCAAATAAAACCATCGAACAATTATTAATTGAAGACAGCAATTTATTACTCACATCGCTAACTGCTAATCCCCCAGCAGTACGACGGTGAACGGAACGCAAAATTACCATGTCGTAGGAATTGGATTCTTTGATAATCACTTTTGCTACGTCATCGTGACGAATGGTTCTGATTACAACTTCTTTTTGGGACTTACTATTACTTAAATATTCGGAAAGCTCCGATTCAAATAATGCAATTTCCTTATCAGTCGTTTTGCGCGGACGAACGTGCAATAATGTCACTGATGCTTGGTTTGTATCGGCGAAAAATTGAGCAAATTCGATTGCACGTAAGATTTCGGGGGTAATGTTTCCCACGGGAACGAGAATACTATGAATGTTTATCGGTTCATCTAGTAAACGCATCACCGCAATTGGACAGTGAGCGGCCCAAAAAACATTATCGATAATATTACCAAATAAACGGGCTTGTAAACTGCTAGTGGGACTCCAACCCATAACAATTAAATTAGCATTTTGTTCTCTAGCAGCGCGACTAATTCCCCGAGCAACATCATCATCAATCCGAATAACTGGCTTAGCTTTTGCTTGGAATTCTTGACTTATTTGTAAAGCTTGCTGTAATAATTTTTTGCTTCTTTTTATAGAAACTTTTAGCTGTGGCTCGTCCATGTGAACGTGTGCTTTTGGAATCGATAAAGGCACAACGATTCCTTTTTCGTGATGAGCTAACAATGCTCCCATTTCAATTAAATATCTTTCTGTATGGGGATTATATACCGGTACTACTACTTTGAAAAGACTATTGTAAATGAAATTATCTGTATCTATATTAAATTCTTCATCTACGGAATCTTCTTCTTTTGTTTGAGAATTTTCTTGTAAACTCGCTTTAGGAACTGTTAACTTACTACCAAATTGCGATGTTAATACCGGCCCCAAAATTGCCGTGACTAACATCAACACAATTATCGTATTAAATACCGCATCTGTGATAATTCCCTCGGTTTTTCCTACTAGTGCAGCGGCTAAAGTTGCAGCAACTTGCGGTAAAGATAAAGACCTCATTGTTAACGCTTCGCTCCAGTTATAGCCATACAAGATTTTTGCTACCATTGCAGCGAGGAATTTACTCAGAATTAAAGCTCCTACAATTCCGATTGTTAAAGGTAATGCAGTTGTCAGACTGGAAACAAAACCAGAAAAATCTATCAACAATCCCATTCCCACAAAGAAAAAAGGAATAAATAAAGTACTTCCCACAAATTCTACTTTTTCTTCTACTGGGGAATGTCCCACCACATCATTTACCGCTAACCCTGCTAGGAATGCTCCCACAATTCTATCTACATTAATAATTTCCGCTCCTACAGAAGCCAAAAACACTGCTAGCAAAACAAACAAAAATTGATTGCTTTGCTCATCTCCAGTCCGACGAAAATATTCTTTACCAGCCCAATCAAAACCGAATAAAACAATGGCTGAATAAGTAGCTAAAGTCAATAATTGGATGGTTAAACTAGCAGCAGAAAAATCTCCAGCGTTAATAGAAACGCAAACCGCAAGTACTAATAATGCGGCAATATCTGTAAAAATTGTTGCACCAATAGTGACCGTAACGGCTTGATTAGCAGTAACTCCCAAACGGTTAACTATGGGGAAACCTAAAAGAGTATGAGAAGCCAAAAGAGAACCAATTAAAATTGCCGGATTCCAACCAAAACCAAAGAATCTTCCCACCATTGCACCGAAGATTAAAGGAATTAGGAAAGTAGCAATTCCAAAGCCTAAAGAACGGTTTTTATTTTTACGAAAGTCTTCTAAATCTATTTCTAAACCAGCTACGAACATGAGATAAATTTTACCAATGTCCGACAGTAATTTCATGGTTTCTGCTTCTGGACTCAACAAACCTAAACCATCGGGGCCTAAAACTACCCCTGCTGCTAATAGTCCTACCAATCCTGGAAGTCGCAAACGTTCAAAAATTGGCGGTACTACCAAAATTACTAATAAAAGAATCGTAAACCCTGCTATCGGACTTTTAGCAATTTGTAATATTTGTTCCATAAGAAGATTTCTTTAATGGGTCATTGGGAATTGAGGATTGGGGATTGCTAATTAATTTAAAGTGAATAAATAAAGGGAATAGGGGAAGTGAATATAATTCGTAATTCGTAATTCGTAATTCGTGAGAAAATATTACTAATTATAAATAATATTAAGCCAAAAATTTAATTTTTATTAGATAACTAATAAATACTTTCTCCTTTAACCTACATCTATTAAGTTATCGACTATAGCTTACAAATAAAAAATACTCGTGATTATTTTTTTAGGTTCTGAGAAACAACGCGAATATCACAACACTAAAACTCTATATTAACTGTTATATCAACTTAAGCAACTTACCTATTAGCCATTAGCATTAGTGAATAAAAAAGCCACCACAAAAGGTGACTTATTTACCATTCAATTATTAAATTAAAAAATGTCTTGAATTCTTAACTAGCAGCATCTGCTTCTTCTACAGCATCTTGAGGTGCATCCCCAAACGCAAGCCTTAACAGAGGTGGTGCTATGAAGGTTGTCAAAATCACCATGATAATGATTGCTGCTTGTAAGGGTTTATCTAATGCTCCACTAGCAGCACCAATACCAGCAAATACCAGTCCAACTTCACCCCGTGGAACCATTCCCACACCAATCGCTAAACGATTGATTCCTGGTTTTCCAAATACCGACCAGCCGGTAATTACTTTACCAATAATCGCAACTACGATTAAGAATATCGCTAATATTAAACCTTGACGATTTTCCGGAACCACAGGATTAAGTACGCTCAAATCAACCTTGGCTCCTACCGATACGAAGAAAATTGGTACCAGTATGTCTGCAATCGGAATCACCTGTTCGTCTAATTCGTTGCGTTTATCGGTTTCATCCAAAACCAATCCAGCCGCAAAAGCACCCAAAATCGCTTCTAAATGAATTGCATTAGCCACAAAGGACATGAACAACGCAAAGATAAACGCTGTGATTACTATATTTCCTCTAGTTTTAAACAATTCGGCTGTAAAAACGAAGGTTTTATTGAAGAATTTACCCAGCAGAATCGAACCTATTAGAAAAGCGCTGGCACTAATGATTAGATAAACTACATTGAAAACATCTACTTCGCCAGTTTTTGCTAAACTCGCAACTACCGCTAAAACGATAATACCTAAAACGTCATCAATTACAGCCGCTCCAACAATTATTTGACCTTCTTGGGATTTCAGATGTCCCAACTCGGATAAAACTTTGGAGGTAATACCAATACTAGTTGCTGTCAAAGCAGCACCCGCGAAAACAGCCGGGAGTACGGGAACGTTAAATAGAAGCATTAAACCCGCAGTACCCGCAACAAACGGAGCAACTACACCTACTACGGCTACAATTGCAGCTTGATAACCAACTTTTTGCAGTTCTCGTAAGTCTGATTCTAAGCCAATTTCAAACAGCAGAACAATTACACCCAGTTCCGCTAAAATCGAAACCGCTTCGCTCTGACTTTCAAAAATTGAGGTTACTGCTTCCGGACTGATTTCATCAAAAAGCTGCAATACAGTCATTAGCATTGAGTCGGAAGCAGTAGCACCGCTTTCGGGAAACACTAGTAAATGTAAAGCCGAAGCACCAACTACTACACCACCAACTAGTTCACCTAAAACTGGGGGAAAGTCCAGCATTCTGGACAACTCACCACCTAGTTTACTAGCCAGATAAATTACAATTAAACTCAGTAATACCCCTGCAAGGACAATGGGTGCATTCTCAGCTTCTGTTGTTGCCAGCACGTAGTTGCTTGGCGCTATGAGTTCAAGTGGATAATTCATTAGAGGTATTTGTTCTTTCTCCTAGCAATTAAGATTAATTAACAAAAATGAGTCTATCAGAACTTAATCGGTTTTCTAAGGATTTTTCCGCAGTTTTTGCCATTTATAAGCAGTAAATTTAGCTATCAGAACTTTTACTATTCCGTAACTTTCATAACTCCTTATAACTGAAATATTCTGTAAATTTTGTTACCCGATATTAGATTCTGAATTTTCTTCTTAAAAGAAGATTTGAAGCAATCTTAGATTATTGTCCTCAGAATAAGGCTCCATCTGGGGACTTGTTTTTCGTTCAAATTCAAAGTTAGTAATAAGGGTTTTAGCCTTCATAACTAACTTGAACCGAAATTAATGTCCGAGTGCTGTTTCGTTAAAACCAGTGGTTGGATAGTTGGAAACATTATCGCCGCTAGGATAGCTTA
>CAKZYM010000087.1 GCA_937884685.1 uncultured Calothrix sp. | reverse complement strand
TCGTTTGTGTAGCCGCACCCTTACAGGGTGTTGGGTAAAATTATGAACCTTGATAACTATACTTAATTATTTTTGTATTGCAAGAATTTTATCTATTTAGCCCCCTAAAAAAAGGGGGTTGGGGGATATTTTACAACTCTTCAGTAATTTTAACTTCTTTAGAAAGGTATTTAAACCAAGTAAAATATAAGGCAATTGAGAGTACTATGAATACTGCCAAAAGAGTACCAAAAATATCCCATCGCTTCATCATAAAGGTAATTCCCAACATAAATAAAATCAATTGCCAGGGAATTGCAATCAATGTAGAAACAATATCTCGACGATTTTCATTTTTAATTTTCTGTTGAATGTTAGCTGGAAGATTTTTCCGCACGATTCCCCAAAAACCAAATGGTCTGGTAACTTTATAGAAGTTATCTATTACCTGTAAATCTGTTGGTCTGGTTGTAAATGTACCGATGATACAGCCAACAAATGAGGAAATACTGGGGATAAGAAACAAAGCGTATTCTTGTAACTGTGAATCTATATTATTGATGATAAATGCTTTAGTAACTATGGCTGCTAACATACCTGCTGCTGTACCAATAGCAAATCCATAACCGTTAAATCTCCACCAATACCATCTTAATACCAAAGGAATTGCTAACCCCGCACCCAATCCCAAAGTTAGCCATCCCCAAATTTCATTAATATTTTTAATTTGGTAACTAAATAGCATTCCTACAACTACAATTACCACCGATGCTAAACGACTTTGGAAAAGTAATTCTCGGCTAGATGCTTCTGGTTTTAAATATGCTTGATAAATATCTTTGACCCAGTAAGCAGCACTGGAATTGATGATAGAGTCAAAAGTAGACATTGCTGCTGCAATAAAACAAGCTATCAATATTCCTTTGATTCCTACCGGGACGTATTCTGCGATAACCGTAGGAAAAAATAAATCTGGGTCTGAAATAACGCTTAGAGTAGCACCGTAATGAATCCCTAACATCGCAAAAGCGGTAACGAGTGGCCAGCGAAATGAAAGCAATAGAATCCAGAATAAAGAAAGTAAACCCGCTTCTCTATCGCTTTTTGCAGCAAAGTAGCGCTGAACCATATAACCACCACCTCCACCGATACCAGCCATACATTCTTTGATTAAATAAAAGAAAATTACTCCACCAAATAAATTAAACGCAGAATAATCTCCAGGTAAATCTAAAGTTAAAGACGGTGTAATACTGCTCCAGTCAGAAAAATTCCACTCCTTTAGCTCAAACACATCCCCAACAGGAATCGAGACTGAGAATGTTTCCGGAATAGTTGCAGTTTGCAGCGCTAAAACACAAACGTAAATTAACGCGATAAAAATCAAAACACCTTGAAAAACATCAGTCCACACAACACCGTAGAAACCGCTGGCAGCCGTGTATATTAAAGCCAGAGAAACTAGAGCAATAGAAGCAAGATTATCATTAATTCCAAGAAATTGACCTAAAAATTTTCCACCTGCAACCGTAAAAAAGCTCATCGCTCCCACTGCAAACATTAAATTTGCAATAGCGCTGATAACCCGAGCGGTATTTCCTTCCTTACCTTCACCAAAACGAAACCGCATCCATTCAGCTAGCGTCATTACATGAGCGCGACGATTCCATTTACCCATAAAAATCATCAAAATCGCCATGATTAACACCACACCACCGCGAATTTCGATAAAAAATCCTTTCGCTCCCACCGCATAAATCAAAGCGCTGATAATCATCGTACCAGCCAAATCGGTATTCGATGCCATTCCCGAAGCACCCAAAACCCACCATGGCATATTTCGGTTTCCCAAGAAATAAGAATCAATACCCGCAGAAGCTTTACGTTCGAGGTAAATCCCGAAGACGATTATAGAAATTAAGTAAACAGCAATAATTAGATAATCAACTAGCTGTAGCATGTAATTTTTAGCAGTAAGTAATAACAGGGAAGATACAGCAAACCCCTGTTTGCATCAAGTCTGTTATTTAACGCTTTTGGTTTCCGTAGGTTTGGAATAAAATGCCCTCATCCTCGAAGCATGGGGCTACATATGCGAAGCCCAGCTGCGTGGGCTAATTTATAAAAAATACTTTGTATAAAATATGAGTTATCAAAAGTTAATAGATTTTTGGGGATTTGATAATCTCAGTCGTGCAAAACCGGAAGCCTTGAAAAGCATAAATATATCAGAGGAATTGAAACGTTTTTTAGTTGAAATAGGACTTCCTCGCGAACTAGATTTATTTTATCTAATAAAATTTTTCTTGGAATACGATATCTTTCCCGAACTTGAAATAAAAAAGTATTTATCAAATAAAAACTAAAATAAATTACAACCCACAATGCATTCGTAAAAAATTAGGTATTAAAGCAATATTTTTCCGAAATAATAATCAACCTAGTATTAATAAAAATCGTACCCAATAAGCAAATATCAAACCAGCAACTATTAAATTACATCCCAATTTAATAGACCATCTGTGAGCGAAGCAGATTTTGAGATTAAAATGACAAATGCGAACATTAGTACTAGTATGTAAATATCGCGAGAATGAGTAGAGAGTCGAAAGAGGAGAAGATTAGGAGACAAGGAGACACACTCCCTACTTGCTACTTGCTACTCGCTACTTAATAATGTTCACTGATAACTGTTCACTGAAAATGCGTCCTATTGCTGTAGATTTATTTGCGGGTGCGGGGGGGATGAGTCTTGGTTTTGAACAAGCTGGTTTCGATGTGCTTGCTGCTGTGGAATTAGACCCGGTTCATTGTGCTATTCATGAATTTAATTTTCCTTTTTGGTCTACTTTATGTGCAAATGTAGAGAAGATTTCGGGAAAGAAAATCAGAAGACTATCTAAAATTAGGGATAAAGAAATTGACGTTGTTTTTGGTGGTTCTCCCTGTCAAGGTTTCTCTATGATGGGGAAGCGGGCTTTGGATGACCCTAGAAATTCTTTGGTATTTCACTTTTTACGACTAATTTTAGAGTTACAGCCAAAATATTTTGTATTTGAAAATGTACCTGGATTAACTGTAGGAGAACATCGGAAATTTTTATTAGAAGTTATCGAAGAGTTTGAAAAAAATGGTTATCAAATAGAAGAAAATTATCAAGTTATTAATGCTGCTAATTATGGAGTTCCTCAAGATAGAGCTAGATTGTTTCTTTTAGGATGTCGTCAAAATTTAAATTTACCAAAATATCCCCAACCGCTGACAACACCAAATATATCTAAAAAATCGAAATATATTATCAATAATCCAGATTTATCAGCAACTCCTACAGTTTGGGATGCTATTGGTGATTTACCAGAAGTGGAAAACTATTCTGAATTGATGGAAAGAGATTGGGTAATTGCTGATTACGGTAAACCTAGCGACTATAGTAATTACTTACGAGGTCTTTCATCACTTGAAAATGATTATTCTTACGAGCGTTTATTTGATTCTTATTTTCTAACTTCAAGTAATCGGACAAAACATAGTCCACAATCTGTTAAACGATTTGAGCAAACAGAACCCGGTAAAACTGAACCGATTAGTCACTTTCATAAATTAGATGCAAACGGAATTTGTAAAACCTTAAGAGCAGGAACACCGAGAAATCGTGGTGCTTTTACCTCTCCCCGTCCGATTCATCCTGTAACCCCCAGATGTATCACCGTCAGAGAAGCAGCACGTTTACATTCTTACCCCGACTGGTTCCGCTTTCACCTGACAAAATGGCATGGATTCCGACAGATAGGAAACTCAGTTCCACCTTTGTTAGCTAGAGCAATTGGGGCAGAAATTATTTATGCTTTAGGAATTATCCCAGTTAAACCACAGCAAACAAGGAAATTAGGTGATGATAGTTTATTACAGTTAAATATGTCTCAAGCTGCTGCAAGATTTGGAGTTGATGAAAATATTATTGAGCGGAGGAAGAGGAAGAAAGTAGAGAAGGAGATAGGGAGACAAGGAGATGGGGAGATAGTGAGATAAGAATGATTATTACTCGTCTAACTCTTAACTCCTAACTCCTAACTCCCTAATCCCCATTCCCTTCATTAAACAACCGCGACAACTGACTTAAAATTCTAGCTCTAGAATCTGTAGATGTATTTTTCAAACCGTATAGCTTAAGTTTAGGTAAAACAATTTCGATAATATTATCTTCTAAAAGATGTTCTAATAAATCATCAACAATATCTTCGTTATTGACTTTATTTGTAAGGTCAAAGACATCATTTATATAATAAATTTGTTCTATACCTTTTGATTCAAAATATTGTACTAGTCGCCATGCATCAAATGCTTGTGGATAGTCTACAAATCCAGCATGAATATCAACTATAATGTAGGACTTTTCCGATTGAAAATAAACGCCTACTCCATGTTTATCAAACGTCCATTTTTCTTCTTGTAGTGACAACAAACCCTGACGGGGACAGTTAGCAGAGAAGGATTTACTGACATTGGGGTATATCTGGCGAAATGCTAAATTCAGATTATTTTGCAGTTCTACAAACTCTGAAATGATTTGAACTGCTTCAGCGCTTTTGATTGACGACTTCATATACAGTACTCCTAGCCTTGATGTTGCCGATATAGCCCAATGGAGCTAATTTCAATAATAATAATATTTTCGCTTTAACTGCTGTATTTTTAAGGATAATCAAATAATCGCAGGTAACACGGCTTAACGCAATTTTCTATAAAAATTAAACAGGTAATACATACTTGTGTGCAACGTAACATTTATATTATATTTTTATAATATTTTACATATACCATGTGTCTCCTGAAAACTGACAAGACAGTGATTATGTGTGATTTCACCAATAGTGATTCTACCAATAAAAATTCTTCTGAGAATATTTCATAGTATTGTTAATTTATAAATTACTTGTTTACGTCAAATAATTTCATAATTGTATATTAATAATTCATTTAAGTTGGCATTTTCAACCTGAAAAATACTGAATCATCAATTCATCTGCTCTAATCAAGAATCAAACATCTACCTTTCATCTCTAATTCTTTATCTAGCTCATAGGAAATATAAGTACAGGTTACCAGTTACCGGTAACCAGTTAGCAATTAGGAGTTGGAAGTTATAAATTTATAATTACGATATTATTTACATGCCATTACTCGAGATTGTTCGGGGTGTAGATATTATATATTACCAATCCCCAATCCCCAATTATGAATTATGAATCAGCAAGAAACTCATTTAAATCGCGCTCGTGCTAGCCTCAGACAAGCTTTGTCTTGGTATGGTAACTTGCGTAAACCGGGATTTGATTCGGAGTTAGCGGGTTTGGTTAAGCCAGAAATACAGCTTTTAACTTCTAATCTTAATAAGCTTGACTATAACGTGATTCGTATTGCTGCTTTTGGGTTAGTAAGTCGCGGAAAATCTGCGGTTTTGAACGCTTTGATGGGGCAGAAGATTTTAGAAACGGGACCGCTTAATGGTGTGACTCAATACCCCCGCTCTATTCGCTGGAATCCTGGAGGAAAAGTTGAGGTTGAATTAATTGATACTCCTGGATTGGATGAAATCGCTGGGGAAGCAAGGGGACAAATGGCTCGGGAAGTTACCCGTCAAGCTGATTTAATTTTGTTTGTTGTTTCTGGTGATATTACTCGTACCGAATATGAAGCACTGCTAGATTTACGAAAGGCTCAAAAACCGCTAATTTTAGTATTTAATAAAACTGATTTGTATCCCGATACCGATAAAAAAGCTATTTACGCGAATTTACAGCAGTTAGCTGCGGGAAGCTCTACGAGACCCTTAAAACCCGATGAAATAGTTATGGTAGCCGCAGAACCCGCACCGATGGAAGTTAGAGTTGAATATGCGGATGGTCGCGAAGATTATGAATGGGAAACTTTACCACCACAAGTAGACCAACTTCAGCAAACCATTTTGAAAATTCTCAATCGTGAAGGACGTTCGCTCTTATCGTTGAATGCTTTGGTACAAGCGAGAGATGCAGAAGAATCTATTGCTTACAAAACTGTGGAATTGCGAGAAAAAGAAGCAGAAGATTTAATTTGGCAATATGCAAAATATAAAGCATTGGCTGTGGGTTTAAATCCTATAGCTTTCTTTGATGTATGTGGAGGAATTGCAGCGGATTTAGCTTTGATTCGCTCTTTATCTCGACTTTATGGTTTACCAATGACTGGTTATAAAGCTGGAAAGCTACTCAAAATAATTTTATTCAGTTCTGGTGGTTTGTTGTTAGGAGAATTAGGGAGCAGCTTTCTTCTGGGTTTTGGAAAAAGTGCGATCGCAATTTCTTCTGGTGAAAACCCGATGAATATCACCGCTTTTGCCGGAACTGCTGTCACACAAGCTGGTATCGCCGGTTACGGTGCTTACTCCGTAGGAAAAGCGGCTAAAGCGTATTTAGAAAAAGGCTGCTCCTGGGGTGAATTAGGGGTAAGTAATGTAATAGAAGAAATATTGCAGGAAGTTGAGCCAGATACTATTTTATATCGTTTGCAGCAAGAGTTAGGGAATTGGTAATAGGTAATGGGTAATGGGTAATGGGTAATGGGTAATGGGTAATGGGTAATTAAGTCAATCCATGATTAACGTCAATTTTCCACCAGCAGAACTTTTTTCAGTGTTTCTTAAAGCTTCTGCTGCTTTTTCTAAATTTACAACTAAATTTCCAAACATTTATTGAACGGTAAAACCACCATCAATTATTAGATTTTGTCCCGTAATATAGGAAGCACCATCCGAACATAACCACACAACTGCATTGGCGATTTCTTCTGCTGTACCGGCTCGTTTAAGTGGAATAGTATCAATCATTTGCTGAAGAACTTCTTCCGATACATTGTCAAGAATTTCGGTATCAATTAATCCAGGGCTGACGGCATTTATCCGAATTCCCTGCTGTGCAAATTCTAAAGCTGCTGATTTCGTTAACCCGAAAACTCCTGCTTTCGCTGCATTGTAGCTAGTAAGTCCGGGAACACCAACCACAGCACCACCCATTGATGCCATGTTAACTATTGCACCTGCTCCGGTTTCGAGCATTGCCGGAATCTGATATTTGAGACACAACCACACAGCCTTGAGATTAACGTCGGTTTAAGCATCCCATTCTGACTCAGAGCGTTCGAGCAGCGGTATTGATTTACCAAAACCCGCATTATTACAAGCGTAATCAAGACGGTTGTATGTCTCTAAAGTTTTATTTACCAAGTTTTCGATTTGGTCAGTAACAGTTACGTCTGTTTTAACGAATATACCTTGACTACCAGCAGCTTCAATCTGACTAACTGTTTCTTCACCTTCGGCTTCTCGTCTAGCGGCTACAACAACCTTAGCTCCGGCTTTTGCAAATTCAATTGCACAAGCTCTACCAATTCCAGAACTACCACCAGTTACAATCGCAACTTTTCCGTTCATATTTTGTGACATATTTTAAATCCTTATAATTCTTGGTCGGATGGACGGACTACAATTTCGTTAACGGCTACCTCCGGAGGTTGCTCGATTGCATAAAGTACTGCTCGACTAATCGCAGTTGGTGAAATATGACTAAAACTACTACTTATTTGACTGGATGTTTTTTCGTCATTACTTACCTCGACTAATTCGCTTTCAACTGCACCGGGATAGATAATAGTCACTCTGACTTTACCTAGCGTCTCTTTACGCAAGCTTTCGCTAATAGCTCTGACAGCAAACTTAGTACCGCAATAGACAGCGAAGTTAGGTAGGGCTTGAAGTGAAGCGATTGAACCAATGTTAATAATATGACCGCTACCGCTATCGAGCATATGAGGAAGCACCGCAGCAATCCCGTGCAGAACACCACGAATATTAATATCAATCGCTTTATTCCAATCATCAACTTTGAGGTCGATTAATGGACTAACTGGCATTACTCCAGCATTATTAATCAAAACATCGACTTTACTAAAACGGTCTAAAGCAGCCTTTACCATTGCTTGCATCTGTTGGACATTGGTAACATCGGTAACGTGATAAGCAACCTTATCCCCGAGTTCTTGTGCCAGAGATTTAAGTCGTTCTTCTCGACGTGCAGCTAACATTACATTACAACCACCCTGGGCTAATTCTCTAGCAATTGCTTCCCCAATACCACTGCTAGCACCTGTAACAGCTACAACTTTATTTTCTAAACTCATTGATATTTCCTTGCTAAATAATGAATCTTTCTTACTGCGCTAAATAACCACCATCTACAAAAGTTCTGAAAAGAATACTTAATTTAGCCTAAACAAATTCAGCCCGAAAAATCTTGCACAATGTTGCTTTAAGTTGCACGTTATTGCTCTAATAATGGTTATTCTTTTAAGATTGAAAATAAAATCAAGGAAGATTAAATTTTGAATCAGACATCAACACTAAAAGAAAAGTTACAAAGTCTCTTAGATAAAATTACATCTGAAGACGATTTTCCCGTAACAAACTTGACTTTGGATAAAAGCTTAGTTGAAGAAATTGAGCAATTAACAACGAAAGTAGAAGAAGTTAACCCCAATCCCCAACCGTTAATTAATGCAATTGATTTATTAAATGGAAAGTGGTTATTACAATACTCAACAGCTAGAGAAATTCGTTCTTTATCTTCTCTACCATTAGGCTTAAAAATTGGTAAGGTTTATCAAGAAATTGACGTTGCCACGAAATCGTTTTCTAATCTAGCTTTTGTTAAACATCCTTGGGGATTAGTATCGGGAAGCGTTAAAGTAACGGCAACTTTTGAGCCAGCAGAAGATGAAACCAACAAACGCATCAATGTACAGTTTGACAAAAGATACTTATCAATTGAGAAAATATTCGGTATTCAAACCCCGAAACTAAATCCATTTAAAGTTGTTCAAGCGAATAATCCTCAAGGTCGAATTCCTACGCTTGATGTTACCTACTTAGATGAAAATTTGAGAATTGGCAGAGGAGGAGATGGAAGTTTATTTATTTTGAAACGTGGTTGATTAGTTAATTAATTAATTAATTAATTAATTAATTAATTATTTATTTATTTATTTTGTTTAACAAATACTTTTGGGGTAACTCCCACCAAGCGCTTAAAATGGCGATTAAGGTGACTTTGATGAGAAAAACCCACAATATAAGCAACTTGAGCAATGCTTAAATTACCTTGCTTAAGTAATTGTTTGGCACGTTCTATTCTAGTATGGATAATATATTGATGAGGTGGTAAAGCAGTAGACTGTTTAAATTTACGAGTAAAATGATATGGGCTGATTTGTACTAGTCTTGCCAATTCTTTTAAGCTCAAATCTTGATTTAAATTATCATTGATATAATCAACTACTTGCTTAAGTTTACCTTTACTTAACCCACCTTGAACTTGTTTTAAAGGTTTTTTTTGAGTAGAATAATTCTTGATTAAATGTACTGATAAAAAATTAATCAACGACTCCAGATACAGCTTATCGTAACTAACTGCTTGTAATTCTGAGCGCAAAGTCAAACCTAACTGTCGAATTAATGCATCTTCTGCTGCCCAGTTTTCGATAATTTCTAAATTACTACCATGATATTCATCGGCTGCACCAATAACAATTTTCCTATCTAAATAAATTGCAAGTAACTCTGATTCTTTTTCCCAATAAATTTCTCTTTCTAAATCGGGTGGAATAATTGATACGTGTTCTTCACTGATAGATAAAGTTTGTTGGTTGCCAATCGCGGTTTCATATCGTACTTTAATTGATGAATTACCAATAGGTATAGCTATTTTTATTTGTGATGTAGTGTGTTCTGAGAAATAGGTTTGAGGAACATAATAATTGCTAATTTTTACGCCATCAATATGTAGCGTTTTATCCCCTATAGATTGTGAGTTGTTGGCTTCTTTGTGTAAAATTGTCACAGCAATAAGTATTGATAGCAGCAATCATAAAATCAGAATAGCTTTTAATTGCTGTTATGGATAGTAGATAAATATTGCTTCTCCTTATGCTAACCAAATACTATAAAAGAGCAAATAGGGAATAGGGAGTAGTTCTGCAAGTTAATTCATAGTTATTAATCCAAAATCCAAAATCCAAAATCTAAAATCTAAAATCTAAAATCCAAAATGGAAAGACAGCGCTATCAACAAATAATTTTATCCCATGCGAGGAAACCGCAGCACAAAGGTAAAACCAATCCTATTCATCGCCAAAATCAAGGTGAAAATCCTTATTGCGGGGATAAAGTTGATTTAACACTAATGCTAGATGAAACCGAAACAAAAATAGAAGATATTAAATTTGAAGGTTGTGGATGTGCTTTATGTTTAGCTTCTGCTGACTTAATGGCAGGTGCTGTTAAAGGCAAGGATATATCAAAAGCATTATTAATGGTAGAAGATTTTCGTGAAATGGTTACAGGAGAAAGTACCTTAAAACCACCTTTAGAAAAACTCAATATCATGCAGAGCGTGAGACAATTTCCGATGCGGGTTAAATGCGTTACTTTGGCTTGGCATACTTTAAAAGGGGCTTTGGTTGAGGAAGAGAAAGTCTAAATGTTACAAATTAAGTAATTTTTCGCTACCATCTAAGTAATTTTTATGATGAAGCGAACCATGATAGGAAAGGTGCAGAAATTTCTTACCAAAGATATTTGGGAAGTAGTCAAAAAACCTACTAGTGCGATAGAAACAAGTGCAGAAGTATCTAAAGCTAGCTTGGAATTAGCTCTAGCTATGGGTTTGCTAGGTTCTCCCGCTGCACTTCCTGGAATTGCGATCGCAAGTTTATCCTGTTTGGGTTTGACAACAAAAGGCTTTAAGTTTTATCAAGATAAGAACAAAGATGACTCGACTTTAGAAGAATGCGTGGTAATCACATCTCGGTTGGCTTATATCGAAAGTTTAGACAATATATTTCGCACGATAAAAGATAAAGATTTATTAGAAAAAGTTAGTAATATACAGGTTTCGGAAGAATTACAACAGCGAACTGATGATTTACAGCTTACCGATACTGAAGCCAGAAAAGCGATTACCTGCTTCAGAGAAACGAAGTTAGCAGATGATTTAAATCGACATTTATCATTTTTCCTAAAAATAGCACGAATAACCGAATACGAAGCCGATATTATTACCCAGCGAGTTACCTGGAATACTCAGCGATACATGAATCAAGCTTTAGCTGAGGTAGGAGATTCTATCAAATCTTTGTCCGGGATATTCAGCGATGGTTATCGTCAGGAATTAGAAAAATATCACAGTATTGATGATTATTTAGAAAATCATATTGCAACAAAGCCTAAAGAAAAAGTTTTTGCAGAAAGCTTCGCTTTTGAAGATATTTACGTACCTTTGAGAGCAAAACTTTTAAATAAAAATGGTGACGAAGATAGAGAACAGCAATCTGTTGATTTAGAAACTTGGGTAAAACAATTACTGCAAAATCCGAATAAACAAGACAAAGTAATATTTATTCAAGGTGGTCCAGGACGCGGTAAAAGTGTATCATGTCGGATGATTGCCGATTTGGTCAGGCAGAATTTTTACCCGATTTGGGTTCCGGTTTTAATTCGCTTGCGAGATATTAGAACATTTGAAAAACAGTTTGAAAATACTTTAAAAGCTGCTGTTGATAGAGATTTTGCTGTTAATGATGATG
>CAKZYM010000086.1 GCA_937884685.1 uncultured Calothrix sp. | reverse complement strand
TGGCAGCACTTTCAAGCTATCTTGCCCCTGGTGACAGCTTCGCTATATTTACGCCTTTGTTACCAAATATGGCTTGTTTTTAACTACGTGTATTACACGCATTACAAAAACGCTGAAACCACATTGACTCTCTTACGCGGGATTTATGCCCGCACAGTCAAAAGTAGCTCAACAGCGCGGTTTTACTAGGGTTACAGCGATTGAATAAGTACTACAAATTTGCGTAATTTTGTTACAAAATTAGTGATGGCTTGGTGTTCTGTTTCAAGCTAATCATTGCTATACAAGGGTTTTAGCAAAATCCAAGAATCTACAAACAGCAGAAAACTATGTAAAAAAGTGTTTAAATAATTTCCACTTTTATGTAAAAGTGGAAGTACGTTGAATATCCTCAAAGCTAATCACTGCAAAGGTTACAAGTGTAGAGTTAGCAGTAGAGTGAACATCGTATTTCTACAAATACGCAGATATGGGGTAAAACCGGAAGTTAAAAGTAAGAAACGGTTTGAAGCACGGATGTTATTTTTACGAGCTGCGGTAACGTCAATTCTGACTTGTTTGGTTTGAAGTTGGTAAGCAATTACTCACGGTTCAGAACCGATGCTGCGAACACTTTTTGTTGGGTTCCGGTTCACTTCATTTCCCAACTTTCCTCATTATGTATCCACAATCTCTTGTTTGCTGCTAGAAGGGTTAAGCCTTTCCGGCAATCTGTATCTTGCAATTTAGCGCTTAACTATTCCTTCCAACATCCTAACTGCAAAGCTTTCTAGCTTTCAGTTATTAACTACTGCGAATATAAGTTCACGCATCATTACCAGCAGCTTCACCTTGAACACCGTTTCTACCATTGCTAATTTTGACCGCCCCTAGAATTCGGAACGAGCTTTAAATTAATTCTCAAAAATGTTATTCATATCCCCGTCCGGCAATCCCCTTTCGCAAACAGGGGATTTCACTCGCCGGCTCGCGTTCGCTGTTCACTGTCACTGTGCCAGTTGTCGTATACTCCATGTGACAAGTTGTATTTAAACTTGCGCTTTGCATATCGCATGGTAGTCAGGGTAAAGGTTTCCTCGTAGATGTTGCACTTGGCTAACCAAGTTTTTTTAGTGCGACCTTTACCAGTTTTAAATATACGTTGCTGCAATCCATCAACTGAAGTGAGGTAACGGTTAGGAGTTTTCTTCTTTGCTCCAATTGGTATACCATCACTAAAAAGCGCTTTGTTGTCATCTAAAACCTTGTACCCAACTTCCGTATACTGACCGGAACCCATAGGGTCAAGTGCGTTGAAATCCAAACTCTCATGCTCTAACGCTTGCTTGAGGTGATTATATTCACCTTTGCTTTGACACAATTGGCGGTGTTCAATGCCCAAATTTTTTTGATGACGTTGAACTGTGACCGGATGTAAGTCAAACTCGCGAGCGATTGTAGTTTGGCTCGTACCGAATACCGTAAAGTTCTTTGAAACAAATATCCGCTTCTCACTAATGTGAAGTACGCAAGGTACTGTCCCCTCAGCGAGTTTAAGAGAGGGTTGCCTTACTTTCTTCTCAAATAGTGAGTTTGGATGAGGTGTTCCAAAAAACTTACGATGTTCTGGTTTCAGCTTTTTATCAGCGGCGTACCGCGATTTCTGTTGAAATTGTTGGGTAACGATGCCAGTTGCCACTGACCTTATATAAGCGTTGGATTCTGACAGCGGTACTGTTGCGACTGTCCCCCAATTCTTTAAATTTAGTTTCCAACAAACTTTAAAAAAGCTACCTAAACAAATTCGGAGCATTCCCCGCTTTACGCGATAGCGTTGGAATGCTCCGACTCGTTTACCTTTTTGCAGCCATCGGTAAATTGTTTTCTCATCACAGTCTAGGAAACTTTCCACAGCTTGCAGCGGAATTTCCACAAGACCGCTACCGTCTTTATCTAAACCTCGACACAAGTACCACAACCTAGCCCACGGATTTCTTGCTATCCGTGAGTGAATTCTAACGTTGTACGTTCCCGATATTATTTTGGCTTTTATTAATTCAACTGCTACCGGGAATGGTACATTTATATTAAGATTGAGCATCCCTTCTGTTGAAGAGGGTTCTTGCTCAGTCCCCAAATTTTTATAATTACTAGAATATTGCACGTGCAAGGGTTTGGCTTGTTTTCTTACCGCTTACCCTTGAATTGTCTGAACAAAACTATGCTCATACTATGTAAAATCTTGGATATCTTATATAGGATTTTGGAGAGGGTATTTTCTCCTCAGTCTGGTTTGGTGTACTGTTAAACTCCTGGTAAGAGTTAGTACATCTTGGTATGAACTACGTAATACGTGCATAGTTTTGCCAGATAACGCAAGGATGAAACCTAGCAAAGACCTTTCTGAAAGATTTACCCCCCAAACTTTTTTTCTTTCTTTTGACATAAGGAAAATAATACATTCACTAAAGACCAAAAGTTGTACATGGGTACTACTAATTTGGCTATGTGTTTTCTCTGAGTTGATTTGTGTATTTATGGATTTCTGCAAATGCAAAATTCACTTCCCTTGTTCTGGAGAAGTTTTAGCGCTTCTTATATAAAATGTGGGCATTAATTAAACTTGTTGCTCCCGAACAAATTCCATCAGAAATTCTAATCAATTGTTTTGCCGTTTTTTATAGTGGAACCACTAACCAATTCCCGAATATCTTCTAGACTGTCTTCTAATTTCTCAAGACAAGGAGTTGACAGTTGTTCGTAGCAGTGTTGATAAAATTTCTGGTTCTCAAAGTCATCACACGATGTTATTGCTAACTGACGGTAATAGCAGTATTTAGAAAAAGCTTCTAAAGCTTGCCTAATTAAAACGCTTAAGGACTCATCAGCCATCATCCCGCCTCATTGCTGCAAGCATCTCTTTACCTTGCTGATATTGGGAACCTTGATACCCTAAAACTTCTTTTATTATCTTTGAATCGCTGTAACCCTCTTCTGTTAAGCTTTTTACGGCTTTTTTTAGTGCTTCATTGTCCGGTAATTTTAGCGGTTCCGATGCTTGTGATTCTTGCTGTGTAATGGTTTCAGTGATTACCGAGTTTTGAGAACCCCCGGTAACTTGTAACTGAGGTGTAATCATCTTGTAACTTGAGAGGTCGGGGAGTTGACACGGTTGGTCATCAACCATGCAACGGAATTTTCCAGCGCTTAACCATTCCTCGATTGCTTTGTCTTTTAGTCGCTTAGCATGAGTTACCGCGAACTTACCCAAGCGTACCATCCTAAAGCACTTCCTAACTCCCCCTTGTCCCTCAATTCCAAGGGTTACGACGTTATCATCTTGGGACAAAGCAATGATAAAACGTCTTGGTTTCCTCCCCCTACGAGCGTGTTTAATCAACC
The DNA here is from genome assembly GCA_937884685.1 of uncultured Calothrix sp. Classification (GTDB taxonomy): domain Bacteria; phylum Cyanobacteriota; class Cyanobacteriia; order Cyanobacteriales; family Nostocaceae; genus Rivularia. Next base: position 2,826 of record CAKZYM010000086.1, on the reverse strand, counting down.
AGTCAGAAGCTTCTGATATCTCATCTTTGAGCAATGGGAATTCCTCAGCAATGGAAACGCTATCTAATCCAGCTAATGCTCTATCACCATGTTGCCCCCTAACTTCAATTCTTCTCTGTAATTCGGTTATATCGCTCGCCATAGCATCGGAAATCGATTTAAAGTCTCCTCCCCTCCCTACGACTTTTAACCCCCTCCATTCGTCCGGTGAAGCGTCCGGGTCATAAACCGTTACCTCTCCCCCTACCTGATAAGCGAGATATTGGGCTAATAGTGATTTCCCGGAACCCGTATCCCCTACGATTAATGCGTGCTTTCCTTTAAGGGAATCCATTAGATTAGTACAAATGTTTCCCGGTTCTAGAAGCACTGGAATTGCTGTAGTGTCTATCACTTGTTGACCATGTACCCCCATGTACGGTAATTGGTTGTAAACGGCCATCACTTGATGAGTAGCCCGTTCTGTCATGCTCAATAGGGCTATTCCTACTTTTAGTAGTTCTTTTGTACCCGTAATGCTAAACAACCAGAACGAAAATACTATTCTCCCCGCTCCCCAAGCTAGGTAGCGCCCAAAGTGTCGCCATCCCGGTAGTTTGATGTGTATCCAATCAGCCGTCATATTTAACCCGTAATTCGATTTGCAATTTTGGTTGGTGGTTCTCTCCCCCTTTGGCTAACGACCAAACGAGGAGAGTAACAAAAATTAATATTGTGATTGCCGTTCGGTTCGGTTGGGTAAGCATTAGAAGATTACCCGGTAGCAACGTCCGGAACCAGCGGGTGAGGAGTTACCCGACCGCAAGTCACAGAACTTTGACCTGGTAACTTTGACTTTGGGAAAGCTCCCGTCAGCGGACAATGAGAATACTGAGTACAAAGGTACTGATTCCCAATTGGTTGGTGATGAGTCTACTTTGCAGCTGTAACCCACGTCGGACATCTCGCTCGCACCTGGAGCGGACGGTAGTGGGGGGAAGTTTTGACGTAATCGTCTTGTTGTCGGAGTTTTACCCGTGGTTACTAGGGGTACGCTCCCGTTTGTCTCTGTTCTTACTTCGGTCATAGTAGCGCTAACTGCTCTATTAACTCTAAAGAGAGTATATCGTAGTTAGCACTAATAACACATATAACGTTATATAAGGAATTTATATATTAGTGCTGTTATCGTTAATGGTGATGAGTGTGATAATAGTGTGCAATGTCCAAGAAGCAATGGCGGATTTCAATCACGATTGACAAAGAGTTGTATGAGCAGCTTGAAGAACGTGCTGAGAAAGAAGCAAGGACATTAGCAAGTTTAGGGAAATATTTGCTACTCAAGGGAATTGAAACTGAGAACGGTGATACTGACAGAGAGAGTGCAGCGTGAGCAATGCCTACAAAGAAAGGGAGAATAGCAGTAACGCTAGAAGATGAAATTTATCAATGGATTGTTGAGCGAGCAACAAACGACGGAAGACCGCTAGCAAACCTTGCAGCGTTTTTACTTACGCGAGCTGTAAAAGAAGAAATTAACAAGGAAGATAACGTTACTGCTGACGGAGAGAATGCAGCATGAGCGAGCGGTTAGAACGGATAGAAGCGAACATAGAGCGGGTATCGCAAAAGCTAGAAGCGCTAACAGATAACCAGATATCGCTACAAAATAATCAAGAATCGCTGAGTAGAGCAGTAGAGGTGATGTCCCAAACGGTGACACAGAATAGTGTTACTTGCTCGGAACTAACGCAAGAAATCAACGCGAGCGTAGCGGACTTGGTAAGCATGATAGGCCAAATAGCAGAAACGGGAGAGGAGAACCGACAAGAAATCCGACGGATATGGGAATATTTATTGGGACAGTCGGGTAATGGGAATGGTCGGAGCAGTCAGGAATGAGTTATGTAACCTCTTGACAAGTTACATACATAGTTACATAATTAGTTACATAGATAATTAATATGTAACTATATGAGCAATAAGCCAGTAGTAAGCGGGGGAGTGATTCACCTGGAGCTTCACAAAGTAGAGTCATTTCGCTACGAACCCGTACAGCAAGGAATTAAGACAGTTACCGTAAAGAAAGAGAATACAGGTTATTGGGTAGCATATCGTAAAAGTAAAGCAAAGTTACATAGACGTTACATAGGAGTAGTTGAGAACGTCACAGTTGAAAAGCTAGAAGAATTAGCCAAAGACATTGACAATGAAGAAAAGCAGCTATTATCGGATATTCCTAAACCAGCACGTAAAGAAAAATATGTAACTAACTCTGTAACCTCATATGCGACGAGTGAGGAAGTAAACCAGGTACGGGATGAACTAACCGCATTACGTTCGGAGGTAAAAGAAGTGCTGGTAAAGCTTCAAGCCCGGTAGACGGACAGGTGTTTACCGGGCAAGAGAATGGCAATTCTGACAACAGTATAGCCAATACAGAAGAAATTGAAAAGTTACATAACAAGATAGAACAGTTACATAGTCAAATTGATAAGTTACAGACTGAGAATAAAGAGTTACATAGACAGTTACAAGAAACATCCGTTAACCATTCCCCAATTCCCAATCCCCAATCCCCATTACCCGACTTGGAGCAGTTGAGAACCAAGACTTTGAACAAAATGAAAGTAGGGAGACAATCAGCAGCGGGTAAAGCGCTCGATTATTTCATCAAATTACTCAAGCAAGAATGAAGCTACTTTCTTTGGGGCTACGGTCGAAGAATTCAACTCAATTAATCGCGAGATATATCAAGGTAGTTTCTTTGGCCCTAGTATCGAAGAGAGTTTGTTGGGGTGAATATAGCGAAGCTGTCACCAGGGGCAAGATAGGCTGAAAGTACTG
>CAKZYM010000085.1 GCA_937884685.1 uncultured Calothrix sp. | reverse complement strand
AGCTCTTCTGCATCAACTACTAAATCCTGTCCCTCATCGATAAGAACAGCGTCAAACATTGGCTCAATCTCAACATCTTCCAGTAAGTTGCTACAGACATCAGCCAGTCCCTCGTTAGGTTGCTTATAATCTGTATTACCTACTGTCAATGGTTGACAGCCATGTTTTCTGCATAGAGTCCGGTAGAATCCTTCACGGTTATTAGCTCCCCAGGCGTGAAGTATGCGAAGTTTTGACTGTGCCTGACGATTACCTTTATATTCCACTTCCCCACAACTAAAGTGGCGCATCCATTTATCAACCAACTCTTCAATCTGGTTGTAGAGAGAACGGGTAAAGAATACAAGGGCTATATCCCAGTTAGGATGTTTGAGATGCATATGAGCAGCTTTTTGACACAGAAGTACGGTTTTACCAGAACCGGCGATACCACGAATCCGCTGCGCTCCCGGTGGGATTGAAGTACCGATATGTACTTGCTGAGCATCTAATTCGTAAAGTCTTTCCCGTAAAATATTTAATACTCCGGAGCGGGTTTGAGTTGAGTGAACACTTGGTTCTAGTTCTCGGAGAGGCTTGCGAAATACAGGAGTGCCACCAATAACGGCAAGCAGCATTTCCCACTGCTCACTATTAAGACTCTTACCTGGAGTAAGGGAAGTTGTTTGCTGAATACGTTTAAGCAGTGAAGCTTTTCCCAGATGTTCTTTAAATATAATGGGAGGGCAGTTTGGTAATCTGTCAAAACCTTTGGCTTGCCACTGGGCTTCAGTAATTGAGGGGAGAGCAACTATTGCTCTGGATTTTACCTGATTGCGGATAATTTCTTCTCGGTTGCAGTAGCCAAGTTTGGCATAATTTAGAGTCTCTGCTTGCTTGTAGGGACTGTTGTGCTTTGAGTTGTTTAACTCCCACCTATGCCCGTTTATTGAGCTAATTTGATTGATTGAAAATGACTTAACTTCAATTACAGTAATCCCTTCTTCTTTATCGACAATAAGAATATCAGGTTCTTTACGATTCTCCCCCGTTTTTGAAAAAATTGGGTAGAGCCAGTAACCCATACATTCACGTTTGGTAAAAGTGTCTTTGACTGCTTCCCAAACTTTCTGTTCTCCCTTTTCCCCATCCCGACCAACTGGTTCGGTTTCAATAAATTTTCGTGCTGAGTCGCCAAAACCAAATGACATAAAATGCATCCTAAGTCTTTCAAACTTAGTATTCCCGCACGTTTATTGAAATTTTAGCTGTCAAATAAAAATACGTGTTTGTGCTTATTAACAATTCCTGAAATATGAATTTTGGTATTTAAAACCAGTATTACGCACAAGTAATTTTGACCAAAAAGTAATTGAAGCATAATTACTTTATCTGTGATGTCCTCTACAATCCTAACCACAGATGAAACTTACAAAGAATTTATAGAAAATCTAAAGCAGCAGATAAATTCCAGTTCCCAAAAGGTTGTAAAAACGGTTAACTCGGAACTAATTAAGCTCTATTACCAAATAGGTCAGCAGATTGTTGAGAAACAAACTACTGCCAAGTGGGGAGATAATCTGATAGGTCAGATTGAGCAGGATTTAAAACTAGCTTTTCCAAAACTAAAGGGGTTTAGTAAAGTTAATCTTCACTACATGAGAAGGCTGTATTTGTTTTGTGGTGAAAACCAAATAGTTCCACAGCTTGTGGAACAAATACCTTGGGGTCATACTCGCCTAATTATCGATAAAATCAAGGACGGGAAAGAAGCCAGCTTTTACATTAACAAAACGGTTGAGAATGGCTGGTCAAGAACCATCCTAGACCATCAGATTGGTTTGAATTTGTACGGGAGGGCAGGAAAAAGCCTTAACAATTTTGAGCAGACACTTAGTGCTGATAATCAAATTGAGTTAGTAAAGCAATCCTTCAAAGAAAGTTATGTGCTGGATTTTCTGGAACTGGGTAATTTAGAGAATGAGAAACAACTAGAAAATAGTTTGATTGAAAATATTACTAAGTTTATGCTTGAACTGGGAAAGGGTTTTGCTTATGTGGGAAGGCAGTTTAAGCTGGAAGATGGCGGACAGGAATTTTTTATTGATTTACTTTTTTATAATTACATTTTGAGAAGGTTTATTGTAATTGAGCTAAAGACTACCGATTTCAAACCTGATTACTTGGGACAGCTTAATTTCTATATGACAGCAGTTAATAAGCAGGTAAAATCAAGTCAAGACGGGGCTACTATTGGGTTATTAATTTGCAGAAATAAGAATGAAACGGTGGTGGAGTACACACTTAGTCAGCTAAATCAGCCAACAACTGTTGCTTCCTATAAATTACCAGAGGAATTACAAAACCAATTACCAGACGAACAAGAAATCATTAGCGGAATTTCCAAGCTTTTATAGTGGTTTGAATTATGACAGAAGAATCTAAAGCTTATCAGCCGACCCCGGAGCAACTTGCAAGATGGAGGCGAATGGACGAGCTTGAAGCAGGTGCTATGGTGGGTCGCTTGCCATCACGGGAGCAACAAGATAAAAATGTAAAAAAATTTCTGGAAACCGATTATATACAAAACCAATTGGAACAAACTCAAGCTTACAAAGAAAAGTTATTAAAGAAACTAAAATCGGCTTCCGAATACGAGCATTTTTTACTTGAAAAGATAGAGAAGCGGAGAACTAAAAATATATAGTCACAGAGAAAATAGCTTTGATTTCGACTCTTCCCATAACGTTATGGGAAAGGATTTTAATTCATTTATTCCTACACCTGTTTTAGTAACTTTTCAGTAGTTGGTGAAGGGGGTGAGTGGTAAACTAATCAAAATACTTGTTAAGAACATTGAATGAATGAGTTTAGCTTTGTTACTGGGATGACAAGGGAAATCAAAGAAGGCTTGGCTCTTTGGAATGAAAAAGCTAGGGAGTACGTGGACACCTATTATCAAGGTCGTGAGGAAAGTGCTAAGGGAACCAGGTTTTACAGAGGAGTCGTTAAAACTAGAACAATTACGAATAATTTGTCTGAGATTGAAGAAGAGAAAATAATAAGAAGCGTATTTGATGACCAGAATTTATTAGCTAGTCTGGCTGTAATTCAAGATACTTCGATTTTTGTAGAAGAAGAATTAGTAGATTGTATTGAAATTGAATCTATTGTTAACAGTCCCTGGAATCTAATAAAATACCCGGTACCAGAAAAAAGGAAAGGAGCAGGTACAGCTATAGTCGAAGGTATAATTAAAGAGAATAGAGGAAAGGGATTAAGCCGGATACTGAAACTATTTGCTGTTCCAGAGGAAAAGATATTTTACAGCGATTTAGGTTTTACAGAAACCGATGGGTCAGGAGAAATGATATTAAGTGAATCAGGTGCAGCAATGCTTCTTAGTAACCTTGACCAGAAACGAAATTCTAGTACCTTTGATTAGAAAAAAAGAGGTTTACCGTTTATGTCACAGGAATCACCAAACACAAAGGAATCAAAAGCTTATCAACCAACACCGGAGCAACTTGCAAGATGGAAGCGGCTTGATGAAAACGATGGGGCGATTGCTGGAAGAATGCCGCCAGAAGAAGAGCAAGTCCGGATTTTCAAGGAATTTTTAGAAACCGATTATGTGACAGACCAGCTTGAGAGAGTACGCGCCCATAAAGAGAAATTATTGAAGAAGTTGAAATCTGCGGAGGAGTACGAGGAGTTTCTGCTTGAGAAAATTGAGGAGCGGGAAGCTAAAAAGGGTTAGTTGGCAGGAGAAATACCGTGACTTTTGACTTTTCCCATAACGTTATGGGAAAAGTTTCACTTCATCAATTCCTGCATCTGCTTCAACAAGTTTTTAAGCTTGGTTGCCTTCTTTTTGTCATCCCAAACCTTAGATTTCTTCAACTGGCGAAAGGCTTCATCTACTTGCTGTTTCAGGGGCAGGGGTTCTGAATTATCAGTTTCTGGGTCTTTTCGCTGCAACTCCTTTATTTTCTGTCTTATCTGCTCTAGGGACAGGTTATCTTTAATCGCTTCTTCCAATAACTTCTTCCTAGTTTCATCGTCTTTGAGTTTGTTAATTTCCTTAGCTTTAGTGTACTCAATCTTTCCTTCCCGTAGTACCTCAAGTAAATCCTCTGGTAACTTTAATAGGGGCAGGCGGTTTTTAACAAAGGATTTCCAACTCATTCGGCTGGTCGTTGCAAAAACTTCTTCTATAGTTTCAATTTGCTTTTGTGCTTCCTCCTCCTCTGTATCTACCTTATCTCCTTCGTTTTTTTTCTCCTTTTTCTCACTTCCCACATCGTTATGGGAAGGATTGTCTCTTTGCTCCTTTTCCTTGTTTTGTAAGAGTTTAGCAGCTTCTTCTACTGTTCCTCCGAGTCGTAATGCCAACAGTTCTAGTATCCCTTCAGTTTCTTCTAAGGGGTTTAAATCTTCCCGTTGCAGATTCTCAATTAAGCGGATTTGAATAGTTTCTTTATCACTAAATCCTTTGATAATGACTGGAACTTGACTAAAACCTGCTAGTTGAGCCGCTTTAAGCCTTCTCTCCCCAGCAACAAGTTCGTATTTACCATCCTCCTTGGGACGCACTAGCAGCGGTTCCAGTATCCCGTGTTCCTTAATTGACTTGGCTAAGGATTCCAGTTTTTCGGGGTCGAAGTAGCGACGGGGTTGAGAATTGGGTAATTCTATTTCTGAAATGGGAAGTTCATTCTTGCTGTTAGGAATGGGTATTTCTGTTCCCCCTTTAACATCATCAGGAACTTTCATTGATAGAATCGGTTTTTTCGACTTACTTTGTGGCATCTATCTTTCCAGCTATTTTCTTAAGTATTTTAAGGGCAGAGTGTTTTTTATCATACAGTGCCAGCGGTAAATGTTCTTCCGAAGCATCAGCAAAAGCTATGGCTCTTGGAATGGGAGGAAAGACTGGAGCAAGCTGGGTTAAGTTTTCTTCTAGTGCTTGCAGGGTTCTTGATTCCTGAGCGGTTCTGGTATCTACCATAGTGGGTATAAACCCGGCTATTTGCAGTTCAGGATTAAGTTCGGCTTTTATTTGGGCTACAGTGCTAAGAAGCAGTTCTGTACCTTTGAGTGATTTATACTGACACTGAATTGGGACAAGCAAGTGAGTTGCAGCCGTTAGTCCTAGAATGGAGAGTATTCCAAGAGTTGGTGGGCAATCTATAAGAATGTAGTCGTAGTCATCTTTGATAGGAGCTAAGGCATTTTTCAACTTTTGCTCCCTGGCAATTGCCGAAATCAGTTGCATCTCGGCAGCCGCTAAATGAATATCGGCAGGAACAATTCTCATCCCGTTCAAAGTTTCTGGGTATGGAGTGATGGGTTTTCCTTCAATAATTGAGTCCTGAATTGTCACTTCTAACTCATCTGGGTCAAGTCCCATAAAGATAGTTAAGGAAGATTGCGGGTCTAAATCAACT
>CAKZYM010000084.1 GCA_937884685.1 uncultured Calothrix sp. | reverse complement strand
GGAAAGTTTGGGGGACGGAAACCGACACCCCCAACTTTCCGCAAAATCCAAAATCGACTAACTACCCTGCGGTAACTGTTTCCTTTCAACTTCTTCAGTCACCAACAATTCTCTTAAAACTCTCGCGACTGCTTTCTGTGCGATTTGAGAAGCAATTTTTTGTCCTAAAGTTTGGACGTTGGGATTAACTGCAAGTTTACTAATTTGCTCGACGGTTTTTGATAAATCAAAGTTACCGCCTTCTTGGATAATTTTGATGATATTCTTGATATGCTCTAATGTTTCTTTTTCTTCAATAGATGCACCAGGAACTTCAGTAATTGCAGTAACACCAACTCTTTCTCTTAATACATGAGTAAAGTTGTGCATTATATTTCTACTTAATGCATCTACTCCTTTAAATAATTCATCTACTAACTTAGTCCGAATAAAAGCACCACGTTCGGATGCTAAAAATTCTAATCCTTGATCTAATGCGTTGCTAGAATCATAATCTTGTGAATTCCGAGCATTTTTCAACAAGTTTTCTAAACGATTCCAGCGGAAACGACCGTCTTTAAATAGTAAGTCTTTTAATGATGCTCTTAATTCTGGTGAAGGGTCGGTTAATAATCTTTTAGAAACGTAGGGATAAGCTTCGCTAAGAACTTTAAAGTTGGGGTCAATATATATTGCCACACCTTCTAACGTTACCAAAGAACGAATAATCAAAGCGTAATAAGGTGGTACCCGGAAGGGATATTCGTACATTAATTCCGATAAATCATCGGTGATGGTTTTAATATTTAAATCCGCAACGGAAGCACCTTGAGCATCGGCGAATACTCTCGAAAATGCGGGAATAATTGGTGTTAAATCAACATCTGGTGTTAAAAAGTCTAATTTTACGTAGTCGGAGGCTAAAGCATCAAAATCGCGGTTAACTACGTGAACAATCGCTTCGATTAAACCGTAACGTTGTGGTGGCTTAATCTCGCTCATCATTCCGAAGTCAAGATAAGCTAATTTTCCATCTTGGGTAGCTAATAAGTTACCGGGGTGTGGGTCAGCGTGGAAAAATCCATGTTCTAATAATTGACGTAGAGAACATTGAACCCCTACTTCTACTAAATAACGAGCATCTATACCTAAAGCGGCGATTTCTTTTGCTTGAGTTAATTTAAGTCCGTTAATCCACTCCATCGTCAATACGCGACGGTTAGTATATTCCCAGTATATTTTGGGAACGTATACGTCTTTTAAGTGACCGTAAAGCTCGAAGAAACGCTCGGCATTTTCGCCTTCGTTAACGTAATCCATCTCCTCAAAGATACGCTCGCCTAATTCATCGAGAATACCTACTAAGTCGCTGCGTACTTGCTTGAGAGCTTTTTGTCCCCAAGCTGAAACTCGGCGCAGGATATATAAATCAATGGTTATGCGCTCGCGTAAGTCGGGACGTTGAACTTTAATTGCAACTTCTTCACCAGTACTTCTTAATCGACCTCGATAAACCTGCCCTAAAGAAGCAGCGGCGATTGGGTCTGGTGTCATCTCGGTATAAATTTCTTCCGGACGCGCACCAATTTCTTCTTCAATAAATTGATAAGCAAGCTCGTTGGGAAAAGGTGGTAATTTATCCTGTAGCTGAGTAAATTCTTCTAAATATACTGGAGGAACCAAATCTGGCCTAGTGGACAATGCTTGTCCGATTTTAATATATGCAGGTCCCAACCTTGTTAACAATTCTCGTAATTGAACGGCACGACGACGGTCGGTTTTGACTTTTTTCCCAAGTTTGGTATCAAACCACACGCCAAAAGCAAAGCTGATAGCAGGAGCTAAAACCGTGAATATGCGTCCCAAAACCTGCAAAGGTCTTTTTCGATAATGCGCTGCGATTCCCGAAGCATCGTAACGCAACCCTAAATGTTCGCTTGTTGTCTCTTCTAATAGGCTACTCTTTCGGCGTTCTATGGTCGTCGGGAATTCAACAGTGGTGGTATCTACTTTATTTTCTGCAAGCACTAATTTAGTCTCTTGTGGTGTGGATTTTGGAGGAACTGTCTTCATAATTCATGAATTTATCGCACGGCAGTTCAAAAGTTAAGTATTGTAACAATTGCTTTCATAAGTGTAACTCATTATGGAATTGGGGAATGGGTCATTGGGGATTGGGAATTGGTAATTGGTAATTGTTAAGAGTTACAGATGAGTAATTATTTCTCCCCATCTCCCTATCCTCATCTTCCTTTACTATGCCCAATCCCCGATGCCTAATCCCCAGTCCCAATTATTATCTTTAACCTTTTTTAACCTTAGACCTTTGACCTTTAACCTTTAACCTTCTAAACTGAACTTGGTACAATTGTTCGCGAGTAATTCTTTTTTAATCTTAAATTTAGTGGCTATTCGAGGTTGTTTGGACTTAATTTTAGTATCACAAACAGTATCTCAAACTGTAGAACTATCCGCGTCTGCCTTAACGGAGAATAAATCTTCATGTTGCTCTCCCTTTTTATAGAGAACTTTGCTCTAATCGACAAGTTGGATTTAGAATTCGGTGCTGGGTTAAATGTACTTACGGGTGAAACCGGCGCTGGTAAATCGATTATTCTTGATGCTATCGATGCTGTTTTGGGTGGAAAGGTATCGAGTCGGGTAATTCGTACTGGCAGCAAACGAGCAATGATAGAAGGTACTTTTACTTCTAATTCGGCTTTGGCTGCTTGGTTAACGGAACAGGAAATTGATTTACTTGATGAAAATTCCGTAGTTGTAAGTCGTGAAGTTACTGCAACTGACCGTAGTGTCCGCAGTCGTTCGCGGGTAAATGGTGTATTGGTAAATCGCCAGTTTATGAACAATTTGCGGGAGCGTCTGGTGGAAATTACCGCTCAGGGACAAAACGCACTGGTGGGACAGTCTACACAGGTTCGTAACTGGCTCGATTCCTATGGTGGTGATGGGATAACAAAACAGCGTTCGGTTGTATCTGCTGCTTTTAGTCGCTACCACGAAGCGCATTTATTGTTAGAACGTCGTCGGACTTCGGAACGAGAGCGGTTACAAAAGCTGGATTTATTAACTTATCAAGCTAAGGAATTAGGGGAAGCAAATTTAAACGAACCCAATGAATTAGAAAAGCTTTTACAAGAGCAAGAACGTCTCAATCATGTTGTTGAATTACAACAGATGAGTTACAAAGTTTACGAAGATTTATACCAAAGTGATGGTGGAGGTTCCACAGCTACGGACTTGCTGGGAAATAGCGAAGCTACCTTGATGAATATGGTAGAGTTCGACACTGAGGAACATAAGCCACATTTAGAAATTAATAGATATGCTAAGTAAGCAGGTAAAGTAGGAAACCGAAAAAATTAAGCTTTATGAAA
>CAKZYM010000083.1 GCA_937884685.1 uncultured Calothrix sp. | reverse complement strand
AACTACGCAAGGTAGATTTTTTTGTTGTTGTGAATTTTTATTTCCTTGACTAGCTTCATCAATTTGAATGTTGACTGGTGGATTTATATTTTGTTGAGATTTTTTTCTCGGAGTGCTACTAACAATAGCTTCCTCAAGCTCCGAGGCTAAATCTGCCAAATGTTGGTGACGTTCATCTGCCTCATTTATCTGCTCGCTTAATAACCGTAAAAACAGCACAAGGGCATTTTCCTTGGTGTCGCTACGATGCTTATCAACTAGGAAAGCAATTAAGTTATCCACCCTGCTGGTAAGCCTATCAGCTTGGGGTAAGCTAAAACGCCAAGGATTGAGTCGCTCATAGGAGAAAATTGTCCTGAGTTCGCGATCGCTCTCGAATTGTTCGCATTGTAAGAGTGCTTGACGCAATCGATTGAGCAGTTCCTGGGGGATACCAGCCATATATCCGTCTAAATAACTGATAAACACTCTAAATTATACATGATAAACTTATCTAGAATATTATTTTGAAATTCATAACTGCTTATAAAAGCCCAAGAAGTGTTAATTAGAAAGAATTATAAAAAATTATAGGCAGTAAAAGTTTTACAAAAATGCGCTACATTAGTTCCATTCTTTGAAAAGATTTTTTATCAATAGATGAGCGGAGGACTGCCAAGAGAGCTAAATCATCGATGTCGTCAAGTTCTTTTACAATGCGATGAGTTTAAAGACTATGATACTTTAATTGCTGTTTTTGTTACCGATGAATTGTTTCCATTTAAATCTGAAATTAGAAATGCAAATAATCGGAAGCAGCTAGTTGACTTTTGTTTGGAAGATTTACTGAAAAAACGGATAAAAAGCGGTAAGCCCGTCTTAGAATTTTTTTTAGCGACTTTAAAAGATAAATATGAAGTAGGGAATGCTTTGCATGATGAATTAGCAGCCCTATATAAGGATGTGCATTTAGCATTCACAAAAAGAGAAATTTTATCTAAACAAATTCAATTAAGCTATCAGCAGTTTCCAGATGTATTGAGTTTTAATTTCTCAGATGAAGAATTATTTGTTGGCAGAAAGCAGTTAATTCACGAGTTTCTTTCTCTTTCTAAGAAAACCCGTATTGTTGCAATAATAGGTATTCCAGGTGTTGGAAAAACATCTCTAATGAAACAAGTTGCATCCCAGATGGAACTGAATCGTGTTTTCTGGTATGAGTTTCATCCAGGATTGGCATCGTTGAATCATATCTTGATAGCTTTGGCTCAGTTTATCGAAAAGCAGATAGATAATGGAGATAATTTAACATTTATGTTCAAATCCCCTGAGTTATCGGATGAACAACGCATTGCAATTATAATCAAATATTTAAATCAAAACTGTTACTATCTATTCTTTGATTCAGTTCATCTTATTGAGAAGAATTCAAACATAGAAAGTTTTTTATCTATCCTAAAACAGCAGTTAACACAAAGCATAATTTTTATCAGAAGTCGTGCAAAACCCTGCTTCTGTAAACCAATTGATGAAGCAAAGAAAATTATAAAAGTATTTCACTTGGATGGTTTACGTGATGTTGATGAAATACAAGATTTTTTTGTTCGGAGAAGTATTAAAATTTTCTCTAAGTTAGCGAGAGAAATTGATAAACGTTTTGGTGGTTTACCTCTTGCTCTTGAATTAATAGCTGTTTTATTTAAGGAAGACTTTACAGAAGAACATTTATTAGCATTAGCTGAAGACCAGGTTATAGAACAATTATTTTATGAAATATACGAACGTTTAACCCCGAATGAAAGAAAGTTTTTGACAATAGCTTCAATGTTTCATCTACCATTTTCAGAAGAAAATGTAGTAAGTGCTTATCGTTCTATATTTTTCCAAGACGACGGAAAAATTCATTTAACAAAACTCAAGCAGCAGTTATTAATTAATCTATCTGTATCTAATTACTGTACAGTACATGAATCTATTCGCATGCTAACACTTAGATATACAGATCAGCCAAGCAATTTACAAATTCAGCTTGCTGATTTTTTGGTGGCTCAAATGCAAGAAGAATATCAGCTTTTACTAGAAGCAATACTACTTTATTACTGTGCGAAAGCATTTAATAAGGCATCAACAGCAGTAGTTGATGCTATTGATGCTGGTTTAATTCCTTATCATCCTAATTTAGCAGAAACATTTCTTAGTCAATTTGAAGAAAATATGGTAAGTCCAGATAAATGGATCTGGCTACTTGGTAGTAAAGGAATGCTAGCTAATTTTTGGCGTAGATATGATGAGGCTGAAGACTTCTACCGAAGAATGTTACATTTAGCTGGTGAACTTCAAGATAAAGTTGCCAGTGCAATTGCTTTTCAAAGATTAGGAGCCGTTTATGTTCAAAGAAATGACGAAATTGCAAAGAGAAATTATTTAAATAGTCTTGCTTTAAAAAAGCAATTAAACGATGTCCAAGGGCAAGCTGAAATATACAATAATTTGGGAGAAATCTATACTCGTCAACAGCAATTACCTGAAGCCGAATTTCTTTTAAAACAAGGCTTAAAGTTACTCGAAAGGATTAATGCTCCAGATTGGCAAAAAATATATCTATACGCAAACTTAGCACATTTATATGCCGAACAAGGTAATTGGCAAAAAGCTGTTAGTTTTACTCAAACTGCCCGCCAAATAGCAGAAGAAATGTGTATGACCTACGATGTAGCGATATTAACTTATGATTTGGGCGTACACGAATTTAAGCAAGGTAAATACGAAGTCGCAGGTAAATACTACTTAGAAGTTTTAGAAATAGCAAAAGTTTATGAACTATGGGAATTAAAGGAATTAGTTCATATAGGCTTGGGAAAATTGCATCATAAATTGGGTAATTACAATAAAGCAATAAAGCATTTTCAGAAACTTGTAGAAATTGAAGAAGAAGTTGATGATAAAAGTAAATTAGCTAGCATCTACTTTGATATTGGAAGTTTTTATTCTGAAATAAATGATTATCAAAGTGCGTTTGGTTATTACGAAAAAGGAATTGACCTATTTGAGCATCTAATAGATGATAAGCAAATTCAGATATTTTTAAACAATATCTATGTTCTTGCAATTAAATTGGAAACGCCTCAATCTATTTTACGTCCTTTAAAATTATTGAAGAAGCGATTACTTATTAATTCTCCATCTTATTCTTTAGCAAAAGTATACGGAACGTTAGGAGAAATATATTTGAAGCTTTTGAATCGCAATCGCGTTGCGATAGCTTGTATGCGTCAAGAAATAGCTTTATTATCACAACTTGATCGTAAACCAGAAGAAATAAATGCATTAATTAATTTGGGAGCAACTCATGAAGACTTAGAACTTTACGCAAATGTTTTAGATATAAGTGAAGA
>CAKZYM010000082.1 GCA_937884685.1 uncultured Calothrix sp. | reverse complement strand
TCGGCATTAACCAAGCTAGACCTTCGCTGGTACCAATCCACAATTTATTACCAACGTCGGGAGCGATAGAAATAATTCTACTGGAAGGAAGCCCCGCAACTCTATCTAATACGGCTCCGTTATATGGATTTAATCGTAACAAACCGTTATCTGTACCGACCCAAACACTCCTATCATCAGCAAAACTTATAGATGTAACATTTTTTCCACGCAACCTTGTAACAGAACGTAATATTGCACCGGTCTTTGGGTTGATAACTAGCAAGTTATTTGGGGTTCCTGCCCAAATCAATCCTAAAGAGTCTATCGCTAATGTTTGTACGGTTGTACCTGGTAACTCTTTGATATGCTGCATTACGAAAGCATTTTTGGTGTTGACTCGCACCAAACCATCTAGAGTTCCTACCCAAAGATGACCTTGAGCGTCTAGTGTCATAGCATTTGCACTGACACCGGGGAGTTTTTTCAATGTGGTCATGATTAAGCCTTCATCAGGACTAATCAAAGCCAAACCATTATCCGTACCAGCCCAAACATAACCGCGCCGATCAACTTGTAAAGATAATACTCTTTTGGAAGGTAAGAATAAATTCTGGGCTGTAATTTCATTGCTGCGGGGATCTACTCGCTTCAAACCTGCATAGCTACCAACCCACAAGCGTCCGACTTTATCCTGAACCATCGCACTAATAGCGCGATTAGGTAAATTAACGCGAGCCAATATTTCGCCAGTATGGGGATTAATCCGCGTTAAACCGCGTCCATAACCGACCCAGAGATTCCCCATAAAATC
Source organism: uncultured Calothrix sp. (assembly GCA_937884685.1). GTDB lineage: Bacteria > Cyanobacteriota > Cyanobacteriia > Cyanobacteriales > Nostocaceae > Rivularia. The sequence goes on along the minus strand of CAKZYM010000082.1, from coordinate 2,254 downwards.
TGGCTGCAAAGCTTTGACACGAAAATCAGTTTCTCTTCTATTTTCTATTCGTCGTCTTTGAACCGGTAAAGGTTTGCGTCGTGGAGGTGGTGCTGAACCAGGATAAGCAGGAATCACTTCCAAAGGCTTAATCTGAAGAAGTTTCTGAGCCGAAACGCGACTACTCAAACCCGAAAATGCTACTAATCCCAGTATTGAAGAACAAATTATTAAACTACTACGCTGACTGAAAAACACCACAATGATAAATTCTACGAAAACAACTAATTACAGTGTTCCCCTTTCGCAGTCAACAGTTAACAGTAATCAGTAATCAGTTATTGAGTAGCAAGTAGCAAGTAGCGAGTAACGAGTAAAGAATTAATTATTTGTAGTGAGAGTAAAGATACTCCCTAGATGTTTCCAATTTCTGATTCGTAATAACTCATATACAATACATCATTTTCAATGTCCCGTTTCTTACTTACTACTAACTACTTGCTACTTGCTATTTGCTATTTGCTACTTGCTACTTGCTACTTGCTACTCACTACTCCCATTCACAAAAATGCTTACTATTATAACGACCACAATGTAAAGTCTTCTTAATAAAATGTTTAAAATAATGTGTGATAAGAAATTCAAATATAAAAGTTAAAGATATTCAAATAATAAGGATTCAAATTCTTGATATATTGTGAAGCAGGCTACAGATTGCGTGGCGCACAGTTTCGACTTTCGCTTACCGCTTGTCTAAATTTCTATTAGTTAAGTCGAAGTGATTCCGCTTTTCTAATTGATTTGAGCATCATTTTCATACCGATTGATAACTAAGTCTGGTAAGGAAGGAACGGTTAAAGAAAATTTTTTTGATTCGCTTGGAGTTTGAAAAGGGCATAAGCAATTAAGGGAAGCTCGAATAAATCGAGGTTTTTCTGTGCTTCCTTTGTTTTGAGAAAAAATCCCTGAATAATTAAGCAAGCTCTAGCTAAGCTTCAATAAAACGAGTAAATAGTCTTTCCTATCGAAAAGGAAGGGGTTATTTAAGTGAAGGTTCTGCTCTCCGCGTGATTTGTCAGCAAAAGATAGACTTTTAGGATTGGATAAATATGTCTTACTCTCAAACGAGAACTCAGTCTAAATCAGGGTATGAAGCTGGGGTAAAAGATTATAGATTAACTTATTACACCCCCGACTACACTCCTAAAGATACAGACCTTTTGGCGGCTTTCCGGATGACTCCTCAACCCGGAGTTCCCCCAGAAGAAGCTGGTGCTGCTGTTGCGGCTGAATCTTCTACAGGTACTTGGACAACTGTATGGACTGATTTGTTAACAGACCTAGACCGCTACAAGGGTCGTTGTTATGATATCGAGCCAGTTCGTGGTGAAGATAATCAGTACATTTGTTATGTAGCTTATCCTCTGGATTTGTTTGAAGAAGGTTCTGTAACCAACGTTTTGACCTCGATTGTAGGTAACGTTTTTGGTTTCAAAGCTTTACGTGCGCTACGTTTGGAAGATTTACGTATTCCTGTTGCTTATCTAAAAACTTTCCAGGGACCTCCTCACGGTATCCAGGTTGAGCGCGATAAGTTGAACAAGTATGGTCGTCCTCTATTGGGTTGTACCATTAAGCCTAAGTTAGGTTTATCCGCTAAGAACTACGGACGCGCTGTATACGAGTGTTTGCGCGGTGGTTTGGACTTCACCAAAGATGACGAAAACATCAACTCCGCACCTTTCCAAAGATGGAGAGACCGTTTTACTTTCGTTGCTGACGCTATCTACAAATCACAAGCAGAAACCGGTGAAATCAAGGGTCACTACCTTAACGTAACCGCTCCTACTTGTGAGGAAATGCTGAAGCGGGCTGAGTATGCGAAAGAGTTAGGAATGCCCATCGTCATGCATGACTACCTCACCGCAGGTTTCACCGCTAACACTACTTTGGCTCACTGGTGTCGCGATAACGGTTTGTTATTGCACATCCACAGAGCAATGCACGCGGTAATTGACCGTCAGAAGAATCACGGTATTCACTTCCGCGTATTGGCTAAGTGCTTGAGAATGTCTGGTGGTGACCACATTCACACAGGTACTGTGGTTGGTAAACTTGAAGGTGAACGCGGTATCACAATGGGTTTTGTTGACCTATTACGTGAAAACTACGTTGAACAAGATAAGTCTCGCGGTATTTACTTTACTCAAGATTGGGCTTCCATGCCTGGTGTAATGGCTGTTGCTTCTGGTGGTATTCACGTATGGCACATGCC
>CAKZYM010000081.1 GCA_937884685.1 uncultured Calothrix sp. | reverse complement strand
TTCTAAAAGCTCAGAAGCATCCATCGACAAATACGCTTTATTAGGTGAAAGGTCAATGGTTAGGAGTAGCGAGTAGAAAGTAGTAAGTAGTAAGTAGTAAGTAGTAAGTAGCAAGTATAAAATCAACAATATTTTGATTAATTATTATCTATGCTGTTCAGCCTACTCATTACTCGCTACTCGCTACTCATTACTCATTACTCATTACTGGCTGCTGGTAAAGAAGGTTGTAAAGATTCTATTTGGGCTTGGTATTCTTCAATCTTGTATTCTAATTCTTGGATTTGAGCATCCTTTTGTCGAACTTTTTGACCAGACCACAATAGTCTTTCTAAATGAGTCCAGACACTAAACAACCAAGCTAAGACTCCACCTAAGCCTAATGCTATAAGCAACTCAACTGCAATTGGTGCTTGAACTTCTATACCTGGAATTAGATGAATAGTTCCTAATTCTGTATTTTCTATGCTGAATAAAGCGAAAGCTAAACAAAAAATAAAAATTATCGCAAAATTTACTTGTCTCATGGTTGACTGTCCAGCGATTAGTAGTTAATTGTTGCTATTTGTTCGAGTCTTTGTAATCAATACTCACCATGAATGCCAAGTATAGTTGTGTAACTTCGATGTGAAACGATTGGTATCAATGCAACAGTTACACACATAAGACCAATAAAGTATAAGAATAAAATTCACCAGAAAAGTATATCACGATATTTTTATACCTTTAATCAGAAAAAAATAACATCTTTATATTTATTTCTATACGGAATTAAGGTAAAAAGATATCCAAATCAAAGCTAAAGACATAATTTTCAATTAAATTTCCTTAACTTGTCTTCCATGACATCTTGGAGAATCGTATATATTATTTCATTGGCGCTTATACATTCCTCCTTACCCTACTTATAATTGATTTCCATAACCAGTATTTAAGACTACTAATCGGGTAGAGATTAAGTATTGGGGATTGGGAATTGGGAATTGGGAATTGGAAGCAGCTAGGGAGCGAGACGCTCCCACTACATTTACATTTCTAATTGCTTACTACTTACTGTTCACTGTTCACTGTTGACTGATAACTGTTCACTGTTCACTGACAACTGTTTTCCGCATTGCATCGAATGTACCTTTGATGGTTCCTGCTATTGGGATTGCAACTAATGTTCCTAATAATCCTGCAATCTCGAATCCTACTAAAATGACAACAAAAATCCAGATGGGGTTAAGTCCGGTAAAGTTTCCTAGGAGTCTTGGAGCTATGAGATTATCTTTGATTTGCTGCATTAAGATTGAGAAAAATGCTAGTTGAAGGGCTAACCACCAATTTTGCAGTGATAGCAATATAGTTACGAAACCTATACCTAAAGTTGCTCCAATAAAGGGTATGAGTTGGGATATTCCGATAACTACAGCAAATAAAAAAGCAAATGGAATTCTAATAACTAAGAAAATTGGCGTTAAACTCGCTACCATAAACATTGCGAGTAAAAATTGGCTGAGAAAAAAGTAGTGGAAATTGAGCCGTAATGATTTACTTAAAGGAAGTCGGATTTTGTGGGGTAAAAGATTTACCAAACCATACCAAAGTTTATTGCCATTTAAAAGCATGTAAAATGCTAGGACTATAACTAAAATGGTATCTGCTAACGTTGATAATAAGGTTCCTGCAAAACCCACAGCACCGAGCGGTAAATCTTTTAGTAAGTTTTCGATGCTGGCATTTATTTGATTGAATAATATTTTTACGTCTATCAGCGGTAAGCTTCGTCTTTTAGCAATTTCTTGTATTTCTTGCAACTGATTTTGAAAACTACTTAACCAATCGGGAATTCTATCAGTAAGTTGGATAGTTTGATTAATCACAAGAGGTACGAGGGTAACACCGATAAGTATTAGCAGCAATAAAGTTATTAACAATACTAAAGTTACCGACCATTGACGGGAAATCCGACCCCGCTCTAAAAATCTAACTGGATAGTTGAGCAAAAAAGCGAGGATTGCTGCAATACTTAAAATAGTCAGGGGACGGCGGAAGTAATCAAAAATTACTGAGAGCAGTCCAACGTTAAGAGCTATAATCGGGGCGCTCAAGCCATAAATTAATAAGTTTTTTAGGGAAGCCCAACGGTGCATCCGCATAAATAATTTTTATTTGTATTGTTTCTATAATTTTGCAATCAAACAATCATAATGGATAAAACTATAGCCGACCTGCGTCAAGATTACACTCTGCAAGGTTTAAGAGAAACCGATGTAAATTCTAATCCTTTCGTACAGTTCAAAGAGTGGTTCGACCAAGCACTGAGTGCTGATATTTTAGAACCAAATGCCATGATGGTAGCAACTACAACTACACAAGGTAAACCATCAGCGAGAATGGTGTTGTTAAAAGATTTCGACGAACGGGGTTTTGTCTTTTATACCAACTACAATAGCCAAAAAGCACAAGAATTAGCAGAAAATCCCCAAGCAGCTTTGGTTTTTTGGTGGGCTGAGTTGCAACGTCAAGTTAGAATCTGCGGATGGGTAGAAAAAATTTCCGAAGAAGAGTCAGATAAATATTTTTACAGTCGTCCTTTTAGTAGTAGGTTAGGTGCTTGGGCTTCAAATCAAAGTGAAGTTATCGAAAATCGAGAAGTCTTGGAGCAGCAGTTAGAAGAATTACAAAAAGAATATTACAACAAAGATGTACCACGTCCACCTCATTGGGGGGGAATTCGAGTCATACCAGCAGAAATTGAATTTTGGCAAGGACGTTCGAGTCGTCTTCACGACCGTTTGGTTTATCAAAAGATTGAAAATGGTAGTTGGAAGATTGAGCGGTTGTCTCCTTAGAAAGAAGTTTGTAGTTGCGCTTTAGCGCCAATATTATAAGGTATCCGGAGGCGAAGACGGCGCAACTGCAAACCCCTGAAAATTAATGTAAAGGAGATTAGAAGGTAGGTTGGGTTGAAAGAAGAGAAACCCAACTCGGGTGTTCGGTTGCGCTCCGCTTAACCCAACCTACGAATCTACGAATCTTGTAAACAATTAGAAAGCTATCTATGACTATTAAAAAGTTGTTGGGACGACGGTAATAATAATAAAGCAAAAAAACAAAGAACACGACATTTATCGTGTTCTTGTAAATATCCTAAATATCTCTGAGGAATTCATAATTATCGTTTAATTTCTTCCTCATCATCCCAAGGAGGAATTTCTCCCGTTGCTCTA
>CAKZYM010000080.1 GCA_937884685.1 uncultured Calothrix sp. | reverse complement strand
TCACTGTTAACTGTTAACTGCTTCCCGTCTTCTGGGTACTTCGTAGGTCATAAAATCATAAGCCATTTTGGTATTGGGGAATATTGCTTGACCTTCTTCAAGTAAATCTTTTAATTGAATGGCATTTCCTGGAGCGTATCGGGGGCTAAAATGACTCATGATTAATTTACGTGCCCCTGCTGCAAGTGCTGTTTGGGCTGCCATTGTAGATGTAGAATGCAATCTATCGAAAGCCATTTGTGAATCTTGATGCGCGAAAGTCGCTTCGTGAATTAATACGTCAGCATCTTTGGCTAAGTCCACTGCATTTTCACAGAAAACTGTATCGGTACAATATACGACTTTGCGTCCAATTTCTGTAGGTCCGCATAAGTCGGAACCATTGATAACTCTTCCATCTTTTAATGTTACGGTTTCACCACGTTTGAGTTGACCGTAAATTCTACCTGGTGGAATTTCTAAAGCTTTGGCTTTTTCTACATCAAATCTTCCCGCTCGATTTTTTTCTTCTACCCGATAACCATAAGCTGTAATTCGGTGATGCAAAATATCGCAGCTAACTTTGAATTCAGAATCTTCATAAACCACTCCTGGACGAACAGCATGAACTTTCACTGGGTAGGAAAAGTGTGTATGGGAGTAACGCTTACAAGCTTGCAAATATTCGTTTAATCCTTGCGGACCATAAATATCAACGTGACGTACATTACCAGCTAAACCACAGCTAGCAAGAAGACCCATCAACCCAAATATATGATCGCCATGCATATGAGTAACAAAGATTCGGCAGAGTTGACTCATTTTTAAGTCACTCCGTAATATCTGATGTTGAGTACCTTCACCGCAATCGAATAACCATAATTCCGCTCTTTGGGGTAATCTCAGAGCAACACTTGAAACATTGCGCGACCTTGTGGGTACCCCAGAACTCGTCCCTAAAAATGTTATCTGCACAGCTTTATGTCGTGTTTTTGTTTTTATAATTTAATTTACCTAATTTACCGTCTTTTATATAATCACATTTTCTCAGAAGCGTCCTTTAATTAACTTAATTGTGTCATGTCAAGGGAACAGGTAATACTGACAAATCCAATAAATCTAATAAATACAAAAAAATAAAAAACAAAGCCCACTAAAGAGGGCTTAAAAAAATATTTCTATATTTCGATTTCTATTAATCAACGATTAATTTGTTTCTTGAGATGATTTACTTACTAAGAGACTGTCACGAATTTTAGTTAACTGGTTTTGAGACCCAACAGGTTCTCGTGGTGCTGGAAGTTCGGTATTTGGCCAATTAGGTATATCATTACAAGGGCATGATAAAGGCGGCATACCTAAACTCTTCTGAGGTACCGGCATCTCGCAACGCGAGCAAGAAGCCATGTCCCATTCAGGTGAAAGTAGTTCAGCAACTGTTTGTTGAGTACCTTCGAGGTAACATTCACCCGATTTAGATGAAAGAACTTTCTGCCAACACTGCTCAAACTCGTTGCTGTAGGTTTCTCCATCAATAACTTTATCGGGCTGCAAGCTTGCCGCACCGTTATTTATGAAAATTTTCTTACCTAGCTGAAACCAATAAGCCAAGTATGTTTTAACTTCTGTTTTGGATGCCATATCTTAATTTTAGATTTTAGATTTTGGATTTTAGATTGTGAATTATTAATAAACACTTAAGAATTGGGAATGGGGCATTGATAATTAACAATAGTTAAGAGTTAGGAGTTAGGAGTTAGGAGTTAGGAGTTAAGAGTTATAAATTATTAATTTCTTTCCCTCCCCTGCCTCCTCTGCCTCCACAGCCTCCTCTCCCCCCCCCACCCCCTCTCTCCCTCTCTCACTCTCCCTACTCGCTACTCGGTAAACGATTACCAAGTACGCTGAGGTTCAGAACGTGTCCTCCGGTGACTAAGTATGTTGTTTGGCTAATTATGCCTAGTTTACGGGTTAATGAACCAAGTCTATCGCGGAAGGTTTGACCGACTGGATAAGCTGGTACAACTCCCCATCCGGTTTCTTCTGCAACAAAAATAATTTCTGCTGCAACTAGTTCTACTGTTTCTAAAAATTCTTCAACAATATCGAGCCAGTAAGCATCGTCTTTCTCGATGTAATTAGCTACCCATGTACCTAGTGAATCTACTAGCATTACTGTATTGGGTTTCGCGTCACTTAGAATGGTCGATAAGTCGAAAGGCGCTTCTAAGGTTGTCCAGCTTTGGGGGCGGCGATTTCTATGTTGTATAATACGTTGCTGCCATTGTTTGTCGTCGGGCGATAAGAGTGCTGTTGCTACATAAACCACTTTTTTATTAGACTGGTTTGCTATAGCTTCCGCCCACTCGCTTTTTCCGGAGCGTGCTGGACCGGTGACAAGGATAACTTTACTCAAAGTCTTTTCCTCAGTATCTTTAATAAGGTAGGGTTTATCTTACCTTCTGATTGTTTCTATACTTTTTACCTTAAAGGTATGATTTTTAGTTACAAATAACTTTTAATAGATAAAAATACAGCAACATGGGTCAATATGACCAATGGCAAGATATTAGAATTCAACCTCAGCATTGCTGTTGCGTTGTATAGCTGCACAAATACACGAAGTTTCTGAAGTTTCACCGAATATTAATATGAAAGCAGGATTAAAGCGTATTGAGGAAACTTTGCAGGATTTAGACATTCGCGTCACAAACCCTATTGACGAGAATAGCGATGATAATGCTTCTCTTCAAGAGTCTTTATCATTTCGCATTGGTGCCCCTCCTGCAAATGAATCTACTGAAGGTGTGACGGAATCACTAGAAGAGTTTGTCGAACATACTCCCACTGAGGAATTGGCTGAAAACTTTTCGGATGAAGATAACTCAGTTCAGACCTTTCCCGCACAAGATGAAGACATTAAAGCACCAAGTCTTCCTAAATTCAAAACTCCTAGTTTTAGCAGTCACAGAAACGCTCCTAATCCTGCATTAGCGTCTAATGTCTTGCAAGAAATTCAAGAAATTGCGACTGGTTGGCAGACTGAATTGCACAAAATTTTACGACAGATTCAAGATTTGTACCTGCAAGGACCGATTGTCAATGGCTGGTTGGAATCTCACTCGGTTAAACCACAACCGGAAGGGGAAGCCACTGCAACCCTACGTCATGCGGAAGTTGACCGTTTAATGGATTATGTAGAAGAGATTTGTGCAGCACAGGAAACACAACCCCAGTCTGAATCTTCTCGTGCTGGCTATAGATTATGCGGTTTGGATGCTTCTGGTGAAGTTTGGTCTCGTCCTTGTCCAGCAGAACAAGTTCCCGGTGTCAGCATGGCGATCGCCCGCTATCAGCAATTACGCCAATACCTAGAACGCAAACAGAAACTGGAAAATCACTTAAATAAATTAGCGGAAACTCTAGTAGTTCTACACAGTCATATTAAACAGCAAAAATGAAGTTTTATTAATTAATCAAGCTCTATCAAACTCAATTAAGCTTAATCAAACCTATATCCGAAAAAACTCGGTTGGTGTGTATAAAAATTTTGGTTAAGATTCTGTGCAGACGGATATTGAATTTTAATAATTCCGCTTTGTGTAATAGCAATAAAGCTACAATCAATTAGCGTAAATAAAATCCAAATTCGACTCTCTCTAAAATTGCAATAAAAATGCCAGACACGCAAATTTCTGCCATTATCTGTACTCACAATCGAGATAATTATCTGGGCGCTGCCATTGATAGCCTTTTGTCGCAGGATTTTGCCCAAGGCTTTGAAGTAGTTGTCATAGATAATGGGTCAAAAGATAATACCAAGCAAGTCGTAGAGCAAAGGCTTGATAATCCTCGTCTTAAGTATATTTACGAGCCTGTTCTGGGATTATCTGTAGCCCGTAATACTGGTGCTAAAACTTCCAGTGGTGAAATTTTAGCATATCTAGATGACGATGCTGTAGCAAGCGCAGGCTGGTTGCAAGAACTCTATGGAGCCTATCAAAGTAACTCTAAGTTAGCAATAGCCGGTGGCAAAGTCACATTGTTGTGGCCGGATAAAGTTAATCCACCCCGTTGGCTATCACCGGGACTAGCGGGTAATTTAGGAGCTTACGATTTAGGGAAAAGTGTTGTCAACATCAAAAATCCCGGTCAAACTCCTAGAGGTTTAAATTATTCGATTAGACGCAGTTTTTTAGATGATATTGGAGGTTTTGACACCAATCTCGGCAGAGTTGGGAAAAACTTGCTTTCTAACGAAGAATTGCAAATGACCGAACTAGCCTTAGAAAAAGGTTGGGAAGTAGCTTATCTTCCCAATGCTTTAGTTGCTCATAATGTCTCTCCAGAGCGTCTCAAACGTTCCTGGTTTATCAGTAGGGGCTGGTGGCAAGGTATAAGCGAATGTTACCGAGAACAACTCGCTGGTAAAGCCGGTACGGGACAGTTACAGCGCGGTGGCGAACGATTTATACGCGGTTTATATAAAGCATTGCAGCATTATTCCGACCCAGCAGAACGCTTTGATAAACTTGTTTATGCTTATGGTCAAATAGGATATTTAAATGCAGCTATTCAGGGACT
>CAKZYM010000079.1 GCA_937884685.1 uncultured Calothrix sp. | reverse complement strand
ACATCAGCTTATAAATTAAACATAGAATTTTAGCAACTGATAATTAATGTTGGTATTAAAGTCAAGGTAACGATAAATTTATACTTTACAACACCTGCTGATTTAGTTTTTTCAATATTTTGAGGATTGCTATATTATATTCAAACTAAAGCTAATGAGTTAATTTTTTATTTGATGATAGTTAAATAGTTTTCTCATTAGACATTAATTAGACATTAAATAGTTTAATAAATTTTAGATAGTAATTTATTTCAAACTAGTAGTGTGTATCAAACGAGATATTATAATATTTTCGACAACTATTTCATCGCTACGGTGGGATTTCATATGGCTATTTTACGGCTTGAAGACGATACTATATATACCTGTGGCAGCGATATTCAACGCGAACTTGCTCCCCTGAATATTCAAATTAATTCTTGGAAGATAGGAAGCGACACAAAACTTAATTCTTTACTGGCTCAAAATATGCTGAGCGATGGGGAAAAGGATTATGTACTTGAAGGACTTGATAAATACTTTCAGAAATTAGCTGCAACTGATGGATATCAAGAGCGTGACTTAATTGTACTGCATTCAAACATCCCCAATCTGGATGCAATCCTATCCAAGTTTGACAAGACCCATACTCATGCAGACCCAGAAGTACGTTACATTATTGCTGGTGAGGGTATTTTTGGGTTTATACGTCCTGACGGTAGCCAAGTAGAATTGACAGTACAACCCGAAGATTATATTAACGTACCTTCCGGTGTGGAACATTGGTTTTATCTGACATCATCGCGACAGATTAAAGCCATCCGCTACTTCACCACTACAGAGGGTTGGGTTCCAGAGTACACTGATACGGAAATTCGCTTGGGTCGCACTTCAGTAGTACAGTAGGTTTGCAATTACTATTAATCTCAAATCTTAAAATCTAAACTTCTATGAGTATCGATTCACGTCCTACTCTAATTTCTGCTGCTCGTCAGTTTTATCAGATGGGTTGGATGGTAGGTACAGCTGGCAATCTTTCGGCGAAAATATCAGATAATAGCTTCTGGATTACTAGCAGTGGTTGTCCTAAGAACTTGTTGACTGTTGATGACTTTATTCTGATGACTTTAGATAGGGATAAAGGTGAATTTTTCTCAACTTCTACTCAGTCTCATCCTCAAAAACGTCCGTCTGCTGAGACAAGCATTCATGCAGCTATTTACAATCTATTCCCAGATGCTCAAGTATGCTATCACGTGCATTCTATTGAAAACAATTTAGTTTCTCGTTTTACAAACAGCGATAATTTACCTTTACCACCTTTAGAAATGCTTAAAGGTCTGGGAGTCTGGGAAGAAAATCCGCGTTTAGAAATGCCAATTTTTGCCAATCATCTAAAAGTATTTCAGATTGCTGAGGATATTTTTACTCGCTTTAAAGATACAAAACCCCAGGTCCCAGCTTTGTTAATTCGCGACCATGGAGTTACTATCTGGGCTGATTCTCTAGAACGTGCAGGCAATTATATAGAAATAGTAGAGTATATTTTTCGGTATATGGTGGTTAGTCAATCAGGTCAAAAAGGTTAAAGGTCAAAGGTTGTATTAATGAAATGACTTTGCATGTCTTGTTCTTAAATTGATTTAAATTCACATCTACCACCATTTCCAAAAACCCGGTTTCTTCGAGCTTCTGGAAAATGGTGCAAAATATCATTCCATTCATTTAATACAAATTATGAAAGAAGCAAATTCTAAAATCTAAAATCCAAAATCTAAAATCTAAAATATGACAATTACTTATCAACACAAGCATTTAAAAGTTATTCTGACAGATATTGAAGGGACTACAACCGATATTAGTTTTGTACATGATGTTCTCTTTCCTTATTCTGCAAAGCATTTATCAACTTGGGTACGGAATCATTTAGAATTACCAATTACTCAAGATATACTGCAACAGGTTAGAGGTATTAGTGAAAAATCAAATCTTGACGTGGAAGGTTGTATCGGTCAATTAATGAGTTGGCAATCCGAAGACTGCAAAATTACTCCACTAAAAACCCTGCAAGGTTTAATTTGGGAAGAGGGATATCATAAAGGTGAATTAAAAGCTCACATATATCCCGATGCTGTTGAGTATCTTAAAAATTGGTACGACTCGGGTTTAACTCTTGCTGTTTATTCTTCTGGTTCGATTGCTGCTCAAAAATTATTATTCAGAAACACTTCGGTGGGAGATTTAACTCCACTGTTTTCCAGGTACTTCGATACAACCACCGGAAGCAAAAAAGAAAGTCAATCTTACGTCACCATAGCAAATGAATTATCTGTACTTCCCCAGGAAATTTTATTTCTTTCCGACTCTTCACAAGAATTGATTGCTGCTAGTGCTGCTAATTTTAATGTCTGTGGATTAAATAGAGAAACGGTAGAAGTTGATGATGATAAGTTTACCTATGTAAATAACTTTTCACAGATTCAAGAAGGAATATTTATAAAAGATGCTTGAGTAAATTGAATTAATAAATTGATTCGCGTGGCTGTAATTTTTACAAATGCGATTTATATAATCCCAACGTTTTTCTCAATAAAAGTACTGAATTATGCTCTTTTCAGTGATTTGATATACTTTGATTTTTTAGTTATTTGTAGGTTGGGTTAGACACCGAAATTAATATTGATTGTAACGAGTATTTTATTCCTGGTATCGTAACCCAACATCAATATTTGGGATAAATAAAAATATCTCTTGGATTCACAACTACTAATAATCTTGGGTTACGACGCTAGATAAATTATTAACTCAAAACCTGAATTATAAAAGCATCTAACCCAACCGGAGCAATACGACTTATTTCTTCTTACGTCTCTTGAAAGTAATACCAGAGACGACAGCACCAAGAGCTAGAATTCCAGTATTAGGTTCGGGTACTTTAACAAACTTCTTCATGGTCGCAGCAGCAAAAGTCATCCGGTCGAAACCAACTATGTCATTAGTTCCTGAAGCAGCATCCTTGATATCGAAACGAACCTCGGTGAAATAATCATCAACAGAGTCAGCAATGTAACCAGAGTAAAAAGCAGTTCCTCGAATGGTTTCTCCTCTATCTTTATACGCTTGAGCATCAGTTAGATTCAGATTGATGTACTTTGTGTTGCCATCTGCACGAGTTAATTCATAACCCATCAAACCACCACGTTCAAAATCGGTACCGTAGAAACCAAAGGCAGATACAGCATCAGAAAAACGAAGTAGTAGGCTGCTATCGCTTCCTGCATTAGTATTCAAGAACTGGTTGATTAAACGTTGTTCCTTGGTTAATTCAGCATCGCTAATACCATAACGACCACCAGCAAGATTTGTATTTTCGTCATTACTCTTTCCGTTGGTCTTTTGCAATGTTGTGTTCAACGATTTGTCGCTGTTTTTGTTCGCGTCGAAAATATTCATCGTTACAGTATCACCGTCAGCCTTTATCAGGTCGTAGTCATAATTGAACGGTTCATTTTTTTTATCAAGTTCGGTAAAACCCTCTGTTTGCTCAAAGTTAACGGTTCCAAACGACCTGTCAGAAAGTGCATTTAAAAAACTTTGCTCAGCAGCATAGCTATTCGTTAGGATTCCCAAATCGGGTGCATCTGTAGCCTGTTGATTAGTATTAGGTTCTCCGAATTCCTGGATGTCTTCACCAAAAAACGAGGCTACTTGAGCGGATGAACCATTGATACCCATTCCAAGCAAGCTGACTGCTAAGGAAGCTGAAACAAAACCTAACTCTTTAAACTTCATTCTCTTAATTACCTTTGAAATACTCTAGTCTTTACCGCTCACCGATGTTTGTTTTCAAACTTAGCAATGTATTTATTAGCTATGTCCATACTTTGATGAACCATTATCTGAACTGAAAAGATTACACCCCTAATCTTTACTACAGTTTCTTAAGTCTATTGGTCAGCAGTATTTACCCGGATAATAAAGGTTAGAGCAAAATATGTATTGATGATTTGACCATAAATTCCTGGAGAAAAAATATTTTCTGACATTTTTAGGGTCATTATATTCAGTATAATTTCTGATATTTTACTGAATCTAGAAGTTTTTTGATTAGATGTTGGTAGTTAATACCGTCGGAAATATTACTGATGAAGCGACAAGACAACAATGTTGTCAATACTAGTTTTGTCGAATTATTTGGAAAATTAAACATTATTTCTGAATCAAATTCTCTTTCTAATGAATTATAAAAATTGACTTATTTCTATATCTAATTCCACAAAGTCTCAGCAAGAGGTTTTAAAAAGTTGAATTTAGAGAATATCAGTCACATCTAAGTTTTAATACTGTTTATTAATTAAAACACAAGTATCAAATTCTTTTATGTATTCATTTAACTCAACAGTTCTACATTTAAGTACATTATATTCGGGCTAAATTGTCATAAAAAGATATATTCGAGGGTCTTATTGCCATCAATGTCATTATTATTGAAGAAATTCTCATTAATACAACGAATTTTCGAGTGTGTAAAAAAGTCATATTTGAGTGTGGAGTAAAAAAATATGTATAATCTATTTGGGCGTGTATTTAGTTTTTCTTTGAGACTAAAAATAATTTCAGCTAAATTAATAAATTAATTTTTAAATCGTAATTGATTCAAAGTATTGGAAAACAAGTAAGGGATTTTAGAAAATTTAATATATATATTCGTCTTAGAAAACATCTTTCCTCAATGTTGGAAGAAAAAGGCTATTCGAGAGATGTTTGATTAATGTTCTGCTTGTTGAATGGGTAAAAATAAACTTGATTCAATTTCTTCTCTTACAGAACGGGTGACATAATTATTTTTATTTCCCAAGCAGTCTAATAGTAGATTATTGACATCAAGGTACTGTTCGAGTTTTTCATGCTGTTCTTCAGTGAACTGCCAATTATGTCCAAGATGACGATTTTCAATCATGATATTTCTTAATTTTTCTGACGAAGATTCGCCATTTTTGAGCCACCACTGCCTAATTATTTCTGGGTCGCTATCTTCTTTTGGCATTTGTATTTTCAAAGCTTGTAATGCTTGCTTCATTTTTGAAGGAATATCAAAATCGAGGAATCGGTTCAAGTATCGCCTAAAGTATTCGACCAGGTCGAGCCTTATATCCAGTTCGAGTTCAAGACTAAGGTAAAGGCTAAGGTCTCGGCAAAGATAAAGGCTGAGGTCGAGATTGAGATCGAAGTTAAGATAAAGGCTAAGGTCAAGACTGAGGTCGAGGTATCGGCTGAGTAAGCTGAGGTAAAGACTGAGGTCTTGGTTGAGGTCGAAGTATTTGCAGAAGTCGTGACTGAGATCGAGGCTGAGGTCGAGACTAAGATATCGACCAAGGAGAAAGTAAAATGCTCTTATTTTATTAGGTTTATGGCTTTTTTTTGTAGATTCAGCTTTGCGATTAACCCAACAGAGAAATTCCTGCAACTTCTTATCTTCCGCTAGCAATAAATCAATTTTCAGTTTCATCAACTTTAATAGTTCATCTGCGTTATATAACATTCCTGCTGTAAGTAGCAAAACTTCTCGCCAACGTATTTCTGTAATATGCTCGACTAATTCTGGTAATTTCTGCTCGTTAACAATCTTTTGAGCGGTGAAATATTCTTGAAAAGTCAAATGAGAAAATGAATAGATACCTCTTGCACGTTCTACTAGCAATCCGTGTTGAGCTTCGATGGATTTCAAAACTGCTTGGCTATCAAGATGCAATTTTTCAGTTTCAGTTGGTGCATCTGGTAAATTAATTATGTAATCAGCGATGTGGTTTTCTACGATTCTTTGCTTGAAAAAATAATGCTTTTCGTTAAAGGTACTAAAAGCAAGTTGACTGAGTAAATCTTCTTTACGTTTAACAGAAAGTTGGTGGTAGACTTGTTGTCGGTAAATTTGTCTTTTATCATCCCACTTCCGCAGTAAAGTTTCAGTTGCTCGTTTATATAATTCGGCACGGTCAGCAGGGAAACTTCTAGAATCTTCAAATTCTAAACATAGAAGAGTTAACAATAAAGGATTGCTTGCTAATTCTTTTATCTGCTTATTCTTTTCCAATTGGTTGATAAAATCATCACCATAATCATTCAATTTTTTAATTTCAAACCAAGATTTAGCAAACCTCTGAATTTGCTCATCTTTAAAATCAGCAATTTCTACCTCGGTAAATTCAGTAAAAGTGTAGTCATTAGCAGCAATACGACAGGTGATAACGAATTTAGACGAACTGAATTTTTGGGAGAAGTCGCGAATTTCTTTAATAGTGCGCTCGCAATCTTCTTCTCTAACTTCATCCAACCCATCTAATAATAATAATGCTCGT